>JANOVQ010000243.1:0-3709 GCA_031417495.1 Pseudomonadota bacterium
CGGCGCAAATTGTTGAGCGCCTTTCAGAAGGTCCAGAGGCGCTCGCGTTAATTAGTGATGCCGGCACACCGCTAGTCTCCGATCCTGGATATATAATCGCGCGTGCCTGCCACAGCCACGGTATTCCGGTCCGTTATGTGCCCGGTGCGAGTGCCGTGTTGGGAGCCTTGGTGGTTTCCGGGCTGCCCTGTGATCGCTTTACCTTCGAAGGATTCCTGCCGCCGCGGCAGGCGGCCCGCTGCACGCGTCTGGCTGAATTAAAAGACGAACCGCGCACGCTTATTTGTTTCGAAGCGCCGCATCGCGTTCGGGAAACGTTAGCGGACATGCAGGATGTTTTGGGTTCAAGAAGAGAAGTATGTGTGGTACGTGAACTGACCAAACTGTATGAAACGACTTATCGAGGCAGCGTTGCAGAAGTCTTAGACGCAGTGGCCGCTGACGAAAATGCAAGCCGCGGTGAAATTGTGATTGTCGTAGGCCCTGACGAGCATGCCACCCACAACGCAGAGGTCCCGACTAAATTGCTAAAATCTTTATTGACTCGCGTCTCCCAGAAAGACGCGGTCGAAGCCGTCACGGAGGCTACCGGATATCCCCGTAATCTGCTCTATGCCTTGGCCTTGGAACTTAAGAAGAGAGGCTAGTGCGCCGTCGCGCAAATCCCTTTCGTAATCCGCTTGGCCTCGCCGTGCGATACGGTGTGACGCGTCGTCGCCATAGCGACGGCTATAACTGCTCTGCGGGCCTAGTCTCCCACCACGATTCCGGCGCGAATTACCAAAGATATTTGCGGGACAGCACACTAGATTGCGTCAGGTCTCGACAGTCGTCAGACTGTTCGGCGAGCGGGCTGGGCGGTCGCTGAAGCCGCGGCGGAAACGTCGCGTTGTCAGAGGAAAGTCCGGGCTCCATAGAGCGGGATGCCAGGTAACGCCTGGGGGGCGTGAGCCCACGGAAAGTGCCACAGAAAATATACCGCCTCGTGGGCCATAAACCCGCGCGGTAAGGGTGAAATGGTGCGGTAAGAGCGCACCGCGCCGAGCAACATCGGTGGCAGGGTAAACCCCATCCGGAGCAAGACCAAATAGGGAAGTGTGCTGCATCTGCAGTGAGCGTGGCTCGCGCTAACTTCCGGGTAGGTCGCTACAGGCGTGTGGTGACACACGTCGCAGATGAATGATCGCCGCCGCTTAGGCAGCACAGAACCCGGCTTATAGGCCCGCTCTCTTTATTCCAAAAGCCGCAGGCTCAGATCTGGCTCTAAATTAAGGTTAGATCTGAGCTATCGGTATTATCTCTTTGAAAGACTGAAGAAAGACTGTTTCGTTTTTCAATTCGATCCGACATGCCATACCTAAGTCTCTGTTGGCAAAGCAACTTCTTGGCTTACTCATGCACGTTTTTGATTGACAGATTTCAAGCTGCATTCGTATAGTGCGGCCGAGTGGAGAATTGTGGGGAATCGTGGGGCAATAAAATCCACCAACGACACGCACCCACGCCCAAAACTCGAGCACCACCGACTATCAGGGCATCAATCAGCAGTGTTTCGCGGATTCTTCACAGTCACCATCGATGCCAAGGGCCGTTTGGCCCTACCGACGCGGTTTCGCGAACTCCTCCGGGTTGGCGGGTGCCCGACAGTCGTCATGACCGTCAATCCCTGGGACCGTTGTCTGTGGCTTTATCCACTCGCCGCTTGGGACGTGGTGGACGCCAAGCTACTGGCCTTGCCGGACGGCGATTTGGCGAGTCGGCGCGCCAAGCAGGTCATTCGGGGTTACGCCACGGATGGTGAATGCGATGCTCAGGGTCGAATCCTAGTGTCGAGCGAATTGCGCTCCTTTGCCGGACTTCTTCATCGCGCGGCCATGCTCGGGCAGGGCAATAAGCTTGAACTCTGGGACGCGACGGCCTGGACGCGTCAGCGTGATGATTGGCTGAACGAAATCGATAATCGGACCGCGCCAAGCTCGCAGGTCCTGCAGGCATTGTCGCTATGAGCGATGTCGCCCTCAGACTCCATGTGCCGGTCATGGTTGACCAGGTGCTGGATGCACTCCAGCTACGCGTAGATGGCTGCTATGTAGATGGCACCTTTGGTCGTGGCGGCCATGCCGCCGCGCTCCTGGCGCGACTGGGTGCGCGAGGTCGCCTGATTGCCTTTGACCGAGACCCGGCAGCCGTCAATTCGCGACCGGACTTAAGGTCGGACTCGCGACTCGAACTCCATCACGCTTGTTTCTCGGAGGCAGCACAGACGCTGCGGGAACAAAATCTTAGTGGTCATATTCAAGGTGTCATGCTGGATCTCGGAATTTCGTCACCGCAGATCGACACGCCCGCAAGAGGGTTTAGTTTTCGCGCTGACGGTCCCCTTGATATGCGCATGGATCCTACACGCGGAGAGCCAGTCGCCGCGTGGTTGAATACCGCATCCGAGTCCGCGATTCGGGAATGTCTTTGGACGTATGGCGAAGAGCGCAGGGCGCGTCAAATTGCTGCGCGCATCTGCGCGATCCGCCACCAGCAACCGCTAAGTACCACCCGGCAACTCGCGGAATTGGTGGCTTCGATCGTCAAACATGAGCGGCGGATTGATCCTGCTACGCGCACTTTCCAGGCGTTGAGGATTTTTATCAACGATGAATTGGAAGAGTTACGCACGGGTCTCGTCAAACTTGTCGATGCGCTCGCGATCGCGGGACGCATCGCCGTCATTTCGTTCCATTCGCTGGAAGATCGGATCGTGAAGCGGTTTTTCCGTGATCTGGCGCGCACCGCTTCTGATTTTGAACAGCCGCCTAATCAAAAAAAATATCGCCTGCCATTTCGTAAGTCGCTGGTGCCTGACGCTGATGAAATCTCGTCGAATTCCCGCTCGCGAAGCGCGCGCCTACGTGTTCTGGAGCGTTGTGCGTGAAAATGCTTCTCGTGATCGCTCTTCTCGCTGCGCTGACATTCGTTACCGCGTTACAGCTTGTCACCACGCGCTACGAGAATCGGCTACTGGTCGTTCGCCTGCAGGAATTAAAAATTCAGCGCGATGATCTTGAGCGTGAGTGGGGTCAGCTTTTGCTGGAGCAGGGGACTTGGAACACCCACAGCCGGATCGAGGAACTCGCGCGCACGAAACTCAACATGCTGGTCCCTGATGTGACGAAACTGCGCCGCATCAAGTCATGAATAGCAGTATCGGTTCGATCTCCCAGCCACGCCGCCTGGTAGTGAAATGCCTTTTCGGCGCATTTGGCCTGGTATTGATCTGGCGGGCGGTCAATCTACAGCTTACTGATCGTGAATTCCTGCAGGATCATGGCGACGCGCGCTATTTGCGCATTGAGGAAACCGTAGCGCATCGCGGCATGATTACAGATCGTCATGATGAGCCACTCGCAATTAGTACGCCCGTAAACTCGGTGTGGGCAAAACCTTCAGAACTTGTCTTGCATCGTGAGCAATGGCCGCAATTATCGAAGCTGCTCGAAATCTCCCTGGATCAGCTGCAAGCGCTGGTAATTTCGCGGCGCCATCGCGAGTTTCTGTACCTCAAACGACAGGTGGGCCCGGATACAGCCGCAGGGGTCACGCAAGCTGAGATCCCTGGGGTCGGATTAATCAGCGAATACCGCCGATTTTATCCGGGGGTTGAAGTTGCTGCTAACTTGATTGGTTTCACCAACGTCGATGACCACGGCCAGGAGGG
>JANOVQ010000244.1:0-4271 GCA_031417495.1 Pseudomonadota bacterium
GGTAGCCTCATAAGTTTTGATTAAAGCTTGCTTCATACCCGTAGTGACTGGACCTGTAACCAGCAAAATATCAGCATGGCGCGGCGAAGCGACCACTTTCCCAATCAACGGTGTAATTCAGGGCTGGCAGAAAGTGCTCCCCCTGATGACGACCGGCTCACGTTGGGAAGTGGTCATTCCGCCTAAGCTCGCCTATGGCGTGCAAGGTGCAGGCGCCGGCATTGGCCCCAATGAGACCTTGGTGTTTGAAATTGAATTATTGGAAATAAAGTAAAGCTGAGACTCAGTGTCTCAGCGCGCGGGGACGACTTGCCGTCGTTGCTCAAGCGGGTACGGCGCTAGCTTTGCCGCCAGGGTCGAAGCGAGCAGCGCAGCGCGCCACCCGCGCACTAGGCGGCGTGGGGGTTCGCCGAGGATCAGCGCCTCGAGGTCTTTACGGTTGGCAATGAGGGTGGCCGATGCTTGCGCTTCAGCCGCACATTGCTTTACCAATTCCTGTAACTCGCCCAACAAACGCGTCCCCTCCGCACTGAGCCGCCACTGCTGAAACTCCAGTGCAGGCTCGGATTCGAACTCACCCTCGGCAGTTGCCAGAACCGTGAGCATCGCCTCGCCGTGCCGGCGCAGAGTCACCGGCGCAAGGCCAACAATATTCCCGAGGGCCGTCATGCTAAGAGCGGCAGCGCTCGCCATCGTCAACAAGACCTCGTCCTTCAGTAACCAACCACGCGGACAATCCAAGGCCTGCGCAGTGACCTCCCGCCAGTGCGCGAGCGCTTTGCCGCGGACCAGGCCACGCACGTTCAAAGCGCCAATCCCACGCACTCTGCGCCACGCTTCGGCGGGCAATTCGGCGTCTCTAATTGCCTCACCTACAGCGGCCGTTTCCTCCCACAGCCAGGCCAACTTTCCGCTGCTTTCCAGCGCCTCCCGCAGGATTTGGTACAACGTACCCAGATACTTCACGTCATCTTGCGCGTACGCCAATTGCGCCGACGATAACGGGCGCTGCGTCCAGTCAGTTCTCGTTTGGGATTTATCAAGCGTGATCGCGCAGTAATGTTGCACTAGCCACGCATAAGAGACCTGGTCCGGATGGCCGATCAGCGCGGCCGCCACCTGCGTGTCAAAGATCGGCTGCACGGGACTGATTCCGGCGTGGCCCAGGGCCTCTAAGTCCTGGCGTGCCGCATGAATTATTTTCACTTGCTGGGGATCCGCCAGGAACTCACCCAGACGTGCCGAGTCCGAACACTTCAAGGTATCGATAAAGTAGTCCCCGTGCGGTGCTCCAATCTGGAGCAAACACAGCTTCGGATAGAAGGTGCGTTCGCGCAGAAACTCGGTGTCCAAGGCGAGCCAGGCAGCATCACTCAGGGCATCGAGAATGGGCTCGAGTGCCGTCGCGTTGTCGATTAACAATGCGGACATGCGCGGGCCGGAAATTCTCGCGAGTGAAACTTAATGGCCCGCTCTGCGGCCTGTAAAAAGACTTTAAGCAAGACGGACAACAAGGCGCTTTTTCTCATGTTTTTGGGCTACGACACCACGACAGATACGCTACACTACACCTTAGTCCATCCTAATGATTCCCATCAGTTTGCTGGCCCAATGGCCGGCATCAAAACAGCGAGATATATGAGCAAGTATTCCTACGGCGCAATCCTCCTGATCGCCTGTTGCCTCGCAAGTTCGGTCAGTGCCCTGGTGCCGACAGTGCCGTTGGAACAATTGGTGCCGCAGCCGGAGCATCGTCGCGCCACCCGCCTGATCACGCATTTCATCGCCAATTATCACTACAGGAAAGCGCCGTTGGACGACGCGCTGTCGGCGGTTATCTTCAAAAATTACTTAGCTGCATTAGACCCTACCAAGAGTTATTTACTACAGGCGGATATTGACGAATTCAGTGCTTACGCGCAGGAACTCGACGACGATCTTAGAAATTCAGACCTGCACTCCGTCTATGAGATATTCGTGCGTTATCGCCAGCGCGTCGAGTCGCGGATTGGATTCGCGACCAAACTCCTGGATTCGCCGATGAATTTCAAGGTGGATGAATCCTTTGATTTTGATCGCAAGAAAGCAGCCTGGCCCGCCACTGACGCGGAACTGGCAGAACTCTGGCGCAAGCGCGTGAAGAACGATTGGCTATCGTTACGCCTCTCCGGCAAAAAGGACCCGGCGATTATCGAGACCTTGCGCAAACGTTACCAAGGCTTGATCAGGCAGACCGCACAGTTCAATAGCGAAGATATCTTCCAGACTTTCATAAATGCTTATACGACGGCGATAGATCCGCACACTGCGTATTTTTCGCCGCGCACCTCCGAGAATTTCAAAATTCGCATGAGCTTATCCTTGGAAGGCATCGGGGCGGTGCTGCAAAGTGATAATGAATTCACTCTAGTGCGCGAGGTGGTGCCGGGAGGCCCCGCGGGGCTGAGCGGAAAGCTGCACGCCAATGACCGCATAGTCGGCATCGGGCAGGGCGAAAAGGGCGAGTTAGTAGACGTCATCGGTTGGCGCCTGGACGATGTGGTTGACCTCATCCGCGGCCCGAAAGGCTCGGCTGTGATGTTGCAATTACTGCCTAAAGGTGCAAGCCCCGACAGCCCCACCAAGCTCATCAAACTTACGCGCAATACGATTCAGCTCGATGACCAGGCGGCCCAGAAAAAAGTGTTGGAAGTGCCGCAAGGAAGTACCAAGATTAAGTTAGGGATCATTGAGGTCCCGACCTTTTACATGGACTTTGAGGCGCGCATGCGGGGCGATGAAAACTATCGCAGCACCACCCGCGACGTACATAAGCTAATCGATGAACTGGTCGCGGAAAAAGTGGCGGGTATCGTGGTCGACCTGCGCGCAAATGGCGGAGGTTCGTTATCCGAGGCGACCGAATTAACCGGCTTGTTCATCGATACCGGCCCGGTTGTGCAAGTCAAAAATTCACAAGGGCGGGTCCAAGTTGAGCGCGACGCCGATTCAGGGATCGCGTATAGCGGTCCGCTTGCCGTGCTGGTTGATCGCAATAGTGCATCAGCCTCCGAGATTTTTGCGGCGGCAATCCAGGACTACCACCGGGCCTTGATTCTAGGCGAAACCACCTTTGGGAAGGGCACTGTCCAAAATCTAGTCGATCTCAATCGCTTCGACGAAGAAGCCAAAGGAAAACTTGGCGAACTCAAGGCCACCATCGCACAGTTCTTCAGAATAGAAGGTGATAGCACTCAGCACCGTGGGGTGGTGCCCGACATCGCCTTCCCCAGCGGATTCGGCGACAAAGAACAAGGCGAGCGGTCACTCGAGCATGCGTTGCCGTTTGCGCATATCGCAGCCGTCAGTTTCACACCCGCACGAGCGATCGAGCCAAAACTTCCAGAGCTGCGCGAACTGCACAATCAGCGCGTGGCGCACGATGCCGGTTATCAGGCCTTGCTGGCGCAGGAACGCGCTGTGCAGGAAGCGGCCGATACCTCGGTAGTTTCGCTACTCGAAAGCACCCGTAAGGCGGAGCACGAAAAAATACGCCGCGAACAGAATGAACGCGAGAATCAGATTCGCGCCGCGCATGGTTTGCCACCGGAGGCGCTGAAAGCTGCTGCCGAGGCAGCAGCTGAATTCGACGATCCGCCGGATGACGCCGAGAAAGATAAAGATAAATTCGATGTGGTGCTCGAAGAAGCGGCCAATGTATTGCGCGACCAGTTAATCGTTTCTGGCGTGGCCGAGGCGCAATTCGCAGCGTCGGAAGCGCCGCTTGCGGCAAAGACTGCGCCGACTCAGGCAACACCGCACGGGCCTTAATACCACGCCAGGATTTGCGCGAGTAAACGTCCCCGCCACGCGCCGCCCAGTGAGTGCGCGACTACTTCACCAGGGGGGTCAACCGTCGTTAGTGCTAACAGGGTGGTGTTAGACTGGGACTCTTCGTTTTCGAGTCACCAAGCTCCCTTATGCTGCTTAGATTTCTCCTGATGCTTCTGGTCGCCGGCGCGATTTTTGGGGGGCTGGCGCTCACCAAGCGCCAGCAGTTCCGTGAAATGACCGCCAAATTTTCGGTCCCTGCACCACCGACCCGTGTCGCAGTGACTACCGTTACCCATAAATCCTGGCCGCGCATCATTACCGGCACTGGCAGTCTCACCGCAGTCCAGGATGCCTTCGTCACTAACGAAACGCCCGGCATTGTGGCCGCACTAAATTTTGAATCAGGCCAAACGGTGACCAAAGGTGAACCGCTGGTGCTCCTTGAGTCATCCGTCGAC
>JANOVQ010000245.1:0-2658 GCA_031417495.1 Pseudomonadota bacterium
AACGGCTGCCATCGCGATTTTCACGGCGATGGTGCTGGATGGACTGGACGGTCGCATCGCGCGCCTGACCAACACCCAAAGCGCCTTTGGCGCGGAATACGACAGCCTCGCGGACATGGTGTCCTTTGGGGTCGCGCCGGCGATTCTGGCCTATGAATGGCTACTTCATGAAGTCGGCAAGCTGGGCTTTCTTGTCGCCTTTGTGTACGCCTCGGCAACGGCGCTGCGTCTCGCGCGCTTCAATTCGCAGGCCGCGACTACCGACCGGAAATTCTTTAAGGGACTGCCCAGTCCGGCGGCGGCGGCGGTCGTCGCTGGCTTCATCTGGTTTTTCGATACCCAAGATCTGCATGGTCACTGGTTCATAGTGGCCCTGACTTTTGTGGTGACTATCGCCTGCGCGGGATTAATGGTCAGCAACATCCGCTTCTACAGTTTCAAGGATCTCGATCTGCGCAGTCGCGTGCCGTTCGTCAAGGTGCTGGCCGTGGTGCTCGGCTTCGGCGTTATTTCAGTGAATCCACCGCTTGTGCTGCTCCTCGCGTTTGTCACTTACGCGAGCTCCGGCCCCATTGTGACCTTGAATCAACTGCAACGGCGCCGCCGCGAGCGCCGGCGCGGCAGCTAGCGGGCGCACGGATGGCGGACCCGGCCCGGACCCGAGCCTATTTAGACGCGATGGGGGTCACCCGTTGGGTGCGTCGCCAGGTAACGCCGCCCGCCACCGCGCCGGCCAGCGCCACCGAGGATTTGGCGGACACCGCGCGCGCGTCCGAGCCGATGCAATCTGACGTGCACCTGGAGTGGGAAACCCTGGCCACGCAGGTGGCGGCGTGCACGCGCTGTGAGTTGCATCAGGGCCGCACGCAAACTGTATTCGGGGTGGGCGACCGCGCGGCCGAGTGGCTTGTGATCGGCGAGGCGCCGGGCGCGGAAGAAGATAAACAAGGCGAACCCTTTGTCGGGCGCGCCGGGCAACTTCTTAATTCGATGTTGGCAGCGCTTGGCTTGGCGCGTAGCCAGATCTATATCGCGAATATCCTGAAATGCCGTCCGCCCTCCAATCGCGACCCACAGACTTCCGAAGTGGCCTGCTGTGAAGCCTATCTGTTGAATCAGATCGCGCTGATTAAGCCGAAGATCATTCTCGCCGTCGGCCGCATTGCGGCGCAGAACCTGCTCAAAGTCCAAACCCCAATCGGCAAATTGCGCGGCCAGCGCCATGTGTTTGGGGCCGATGAGATTCCGCTGGTGGTGACCTATCATCCCGCGTACCTGCTGCGTTCACCTGCTGAGAAGCGTCGCGCGTGGCAGGATCTGCAGTTCGCGCAACAGGTCTTTCTGGCTCAAACATGAGCGCCGTGGTGACAGAGCAAGCGCCGCTCCTGCGGCCGATGCGCGAACATGACCTGGTGCACGTGCTCGAGGTGGAACAACGGGCCTACGAATTTCCGTGGACTTTGGGCATTTTCGGTGATTGCCTGCGGGCCGGGTACTGCTGTTGGAGCCTGGTGGTCGGCGAAACCGTGCTCGGTTACGCGATCATGGTGGTGACTTTGGACGAGGCGCATATTTTGAATATCTGCATCGATCCCGGCTTTCACCGCCGTGGCCATGCGCAACGCCTACTCGATCACTTGCTGGCGCTCGCGGTGCGCCATGGGGCGAGCATGGTATTTCTGGAAGTCCGGCCCACTAACGTGGCCGCGCGGCACCTGTACACGCGCAATGGCTTTAGCCAGATTGCGCTCAGGCGTGGTTACTATCCAGCCCGCGAGGGGCGCGAAGACGCGCTGGTCTTGAGCAAAACTTTCTCTGTCCCGCAGTAACCGAGACTGCGGTTGAATCGCCAGGCCGACTCGGCTAGCCTTACCAGACATTTTGGCTGAGCTGCCCTGACCCTGAAAAGAGTGCGAATCCATGGCTGATCTACGCTTGCGTCAACTTCTCTGTGCTGCCCTGCTGGTGAACTCCGTTGCCGCCTTGGCGATCGATAAAATCGCCTTCGAATACGGGAGTTCAGCCGGCGATGCGGATATTGATCGCTATGGCGCGGTCGCCACCGTCGATTGGGACGCCAGATGGCTGCAAAGCGGCAGCTGGTATCTCGGCGGATACTGGGAGGCCGGCGTCAATTTCTGGGACAGCGATCCGGGCCGCACCGGCAATGATTCCTTGGTGGATGTATTTGCGATGCCGGTATTGCGCTGGCAGCGTGATCCAGCCGCCGGTTTTGCACCATTTCTGGAGCTTGGGACCGGCCCGCACGGTCACACTGAAAGCAAAATCGAGAATAAGGATTTTGACCTTGGGTTTTCTTTTGGCAGCCATGTCGGCGGGGGGATTCGACTCGGCGATCAGGGGCGATACGAGTTCCTCTATCGCTTCCAGCATCTCTCCAATGCGAGCATTGGCGTGCATACCGCCTATCAGGATTCAACACCGATGATCTTGTTCATCGGCCAGGTCGGCAGCGACGTCGTCGAGCGCGAAGCCTTCCAGGAAATTGACTACCGACGCATGTTTGGACAGATGGCCAAGTGGGTCGCGCAGATCGACCGTGCCGATAGAATTCCGGAATTCGTCAGTCACGCTTTTCACGCGGCGGTCTCCGGCCGGCCCGGGCCGGTTGTGTTGTCGTTGCCGGAAGACATGCTG
>JANOVQ010000246.1:0-6076 GCA_031417495.1 Pseudomonadota bacterium
CGCCCGACGGCGCCGAACAGCGAACGCGAGACATTGCCAGACGTCATCGCCACAAACTGGCGTCCGCGCTGCTCATAAGTGATCATGCCACCGGATAAGGATCCTCCGGTCGGCACCTGTTTCAGAATTTCGCCGGTCGCGCTGTTGAAGACCAGGAAAGCCCCTGCATTATCACCGCCGAACAGCACTCCGCCCGCTGTGGGCGTCACCGCCCCGAGGACCGGATGATCGGCGTGGAAGCGCCAGGCCACTGCGCCGCTGTCGGCATCGAGTGCATAGATCCAACCGCGCGGAGTCCCGATCCCGCTCCAGGTGCCCCCCATGTTGAAGCCGCCGACCACCGGCTTGGTCCCTGGTTCAGCCACGAACAAAGCGCAGTAGTCCAGCGAGCCGACGAACAGCCGGTTTAACTTGGGATCGAAGGCAGGACCGTTCCATTCCACGCCCCCGGCCGGACCTGGGCAGGCCTCGATGCCTTCAGGGGTTGGCACCGGCGCCGGCTCGTCAACCGTGGTCACGGCGGTTTTCGCGACCAGCTTGTGGGTGCGCCGATCAACGATATGGACATAGCCGTCCTTGCCACCGGCCGCGACCCGCTCCTCGCCCTGACTGTTGCGGTACAGGATGGGTGCTGCGGCAAGATCGTGATCGAGCCCGTCGCTTGGCGCGAGCTGATACCACCATTTGAGCTTGCCGGTTCGTGCGTCGAGCACGAGCACCGAATTCGTGTAGAGATTGTCGCCGAGACGTTCCGTCGGCACGAAGTCGGGAATGGGATTACCCACCGGGATGAAGAGTTCGCCGGTCGAGGGATCGAGCGCAAAATGCGACCAAGTGCCACCGCCACCACCGCCGATGTCGTTCCACACGGTGTTACGCCAGCTATCCGAATTCGGCTCCCCCGGCGCAGGCACGGTATTAAATTGCCAGACCTCGCGCCCCAGCATCGCGTCATAGGCAATCACGCGCCCGCGCATGCCAAATTCAGACGCTGCCGTGCCCACAATCACCAGACCGTTCCACACCAGCGGTGATCCCGAGACTAGCTCACCACGCGCGGGATCGCCGACCACGTTGGTCCACAGTTCGGTGCCGGTGCGCGCGTCGAGCGCGATCACCCGACCGTCGTCGGTGCCACGGAATAATCGCCCACCGTAATAGGCGACCCCGCGATTCACCGGAAACGGTGCGGCGACCTCGCGGCGATGGCTGTGGCGCCAAATCGTTTCGCAGGTGGTGGAATCAAGGGCGAGCGTGTCGGTTGCGGTGGTGGCATACATCACATCGTCAATGACCAGCAAACCCGCCTGGAAAGAGCCGCCGTCCGCCACTTGCAAACGGCAGACCTCGACCAGTGCGCCGGCGTTGTCCACGTTGATTTGCGTTAACGGTGAATAGCGCTGGCCGTCCAGCGATTTGTTGTAACTCGACCATTCCGCGCCAGTCGGAAATTCCGGCGGAGGGTTTCTAGCCAGGCGCTGCGCGGCCGACAGGGGCATCGTCGCGCACAAGCTCACCAGAAACGGGACCAGCCATGCTCGCCTGGAAACCATCAAACACCCTCCTCATAATCGTGCTTCAGTCGTAATCGCGGATTTAATTCGTCTCGGTTCGGAGCGCAAGCTTAGCTTAATGGGGGACTAAGATGATCGTGCCGTGTTGGCCGTCTAACGCGGGAAGACTACCTGCCACGGCACCCGGGTTTCTGCGTGCCGCGCGAGCACCGCGTAAAAGCGCTGGAGCAGCGCCTGCAAATCCCTCTGCTCGGCGTGCCCCTCTGGGGCTAACTGCTGCAGCGCAAGCAGCGACGCAGCGGTAAATTCGCACAGTTCGCGATGACACACGGCAAGCGTGGACAAATTCTTGAAACCCTGCTCGCACTGACGCGACAGCGCCGACAGGTGGGTCGAAACTAATGGCGTCGGTCGCGCGTTCAGAAGCACGCCGGCATCCTCGAGGAGCCCGAGTAGCTCGCTACATTCCTCCAGCAAGGTGGGGTAGAGGGCATCGAGCTCCTCCCGGGTCGAATCAAGAAGCTTGATGGCTGCACGCAGTTCCGTGGTCAGTGCCGGCGGCACTGCGGGCAGCACTTGGTGGGTGAGATACTGGCTCAGCAAAGCCAACGCACCTAGACCGTTGGGGATCATGGCCGGTTTCCAATAACGCACGACGCGAGCATCTGCGCGAGATCTCGTTCGAGAACGGGCAGCGCGCGACCAAGCAGCGCATCAAATAGCCGTAGCGGTGGGCCGTCCGCCGCCACCTGCGCACCGCCACAGAAAATTGCCGCCAGTTTCACCCGCGCGAACACTTCCCAGTAAAATAATCGCTGAGGATCAAGCGTCACACCGCTAGCCTGCGCATAGGCCGCGAGGTATTCCGCGCGCGGTAACAGCCCTTCGACCAGGTCATCGCGGGTCGTCCATAACAGCGTCCAGGCTAAATCCTCAACCGGATCGCCCAGATGCGCCATTTCCCAGTCCAGAATCACGCATCGCTCAGCATCCGACAAAATCAGATTGTTGGTCTTGAAATCGCCGTGGACGAGCCCGCAGCGATCTGGCACCGGCGCGTTGGCCTGTAACCACTGCTGGGCGGCCGCCAGCAACGGTCGCGATTTGCTACCACCACCACGCTCAAGCAACGCGGTCCACTGCGCAAGTTCCTGCAAAGTTGAATGCGCAGCGCGTGGCGGCAACACCTCGGCCAGCGCTTGCAGCGGAATTGCATGCAGTGCAGCTTGCTGCCGGGCCAGCGCGCGGCCGAGCGCTGGTCGATCGATAGCCGAACCGCGCGCGGCTAAATACTTACGCAGATCGACTCCCGTCACCCGTTCCATGAGCATGCACGGGGTGCCGAAACGGACATCGTTCAACGCGCACCACGCGGGCCGCGCCACCGGCTGTCCGAGCTCGGACAGCACACGCAGCAATGCGAATTCAACGTCGAGCCGGCTATTGATCGAACTGCGGGCGAATTCGCGCCGGAGCACATAACGTAGCGGCTGCGCAGAACGCTGATCGCGCAGCACATCGAAGGACCAGGTTTCGTGCGACGACCCACCCGTCAAGCGGCGGAGATTAACAATCTGCACCGCAGTGCCGAGCTGCTCACTAACCAAACTCGCGAGATTGGTAGCGAGCGCCGTCTCGGCTACCAGTGCAGCCTCCGTCACGTCAGGAAACCGTAACGCGGATAGGCCCCGAAGATTTGCGTTTCGAAGGTCCCGAAACCGATTTCGCCGTTATCCATTGCCATGCGGCAGAGCACGTGCGTGGGACCGATACGCGCCGTGACGGCCTCGTCCTCGAGGTCGTAGCTCAGCGTACTCTCCCACTCTTTGCCCATATATTTTCCGTGCCGCCATTCATCCGGTCCGCCGTAGCCAGTCCCCGCGCGCAGATACGCGCGACGCAACGGGGTTAACTGCACCGTACGGCGTTCACCCAAGCTATCCTGAAAACTGACCGAGGAACCGGCCTGCAATTCGCGCGTGGCGGGATCGAAGATTAAATCGTGCTGCGCACCGCCAAGGACTTCCACCTCGCCGCCTCGCGCAAAGCTCTGCACGCGGCGCACGGTTTCGATTGCCCTTGCGCCCGAAGGAGTTTCACCTAAGCTGAAATGAATTGAATAGTTTGCAAACTGCATTGGCGACCAAATCCACAGCGTGGTCCGCGCTTCGTTGCTCGCATGCGCCTGCAGCATGCCGCGCGGTTCGCGCTCAAGCCCGATTGAACGGACGCCCCAGGAACGATCACGTGCGCCCCAGGCGGTCTTCGAGTCAAGTTCGAAGTAACGGTCACCAACACGCAGGGTACCGAACCAGGTCCCGGTTTGGATAAAACGGGTGCCTTGCTCCAGCACCCGCCCAAGCGTGCGGGTGAACAACGGGGGCTCTTCGAAAGCAGGGACCGCGCCCGTCCATTCCAAATCGCACTCGATCCCCTCTGCGCGGCGCTGGCACCAGAAGCGCAGACGCCGTAACCCCTCCAAGACCTCCACCCCGAACGGGCCGACATTTACCGTATTCAGGCGATCATTGCCGAGTTCGCGCGAGGCACGCGTCGTGCATTGCGTGCTGCCGAAAGCCACCGAAGCGAACGCATCGATGACGCCGAGGTTGGGATAGTTCCCCATCCCCAACATAAAGAATAAGTCGGCACTGCAAGCATGTCCGGTGAAAAAGTACCGATCATAGAAGCGCCGATCGCTGGTGAGGGGATACCGCACTGGCTCTGGCGTTTGATGGATAAGGAAGTCAACTGCCGGTCCGAGCATGAGGATGTTCTCCATTGTTCATTTAGGATGTCGCAGAATATTTTGAGAGCACTCTAATTTTAGAGTACGCTCTACGTCAAGCTTAATACGCCCCACTCGGAGAGTCTTCATGAATAGGTCTATTGCACTGAAACTGCACGCCTGCGCGCTCTGGCTTGGACTCTGCGTGGCGACCACGGCCTCGTGCGCGGATTTTTTTGAAGGCGAGGACGCGGGATTCCCAGCACCGAGCGGGGATGCGGCAGTTTTACCGCCCACCGCAAAACTCATGAAGTTGTTTGACGGGGGTTGTGTCGTGACCGAAGGGGTTGCCGCCGGCCCTGATGGCTTCATATATTTCTCTGATGTCACCTTTACCACGTTGTGCAAGGACCCATCCGGCAAGTTTCTGCAGGCCGGAAATATCTTTCAGTACGATCCAAGAACAGGCAAGACCACGGTTTGGCGCAGCCCCTCGGGGATGTCGAATGGTCTGAAATTCGATCAGGACGGCAATCTGATCGCCGCGCTGGGCGCTGATTACGGCGGCCGCATGCTGATTAAAACCGACATGCAGTCCGGACGCAGTTACATTCTCAGCGGTCGTTACGCCGGCTCGCCCTATAACGCGCCGAACGATCTTGCGTTGGATGAGAAGGGCCGAATTTACTTTTCTGATCCGCGCTACATCGGCGATGAACCGATCTTTCAACCAGGGTTCGCGGTGTATCGGCTGGACCCCGACGGGAAGGTCTCGCGGATTTTGGTCGATGGCGGCAAACCTAATGGCGTGTTGGTCGCCCCCAATCAGAAAACCCTCTATGTGGTGTCCAACGACAATGGCTGGTTCGACTTCTTGCGGCTAGGGAAAGATGAAACGCCGCCAGTCCAGGGTCATCACGTGCTGCAGGCCTATGATCTCGCGGCCGACGGTACGGTTTCGAAACGACGAGTGCTCGTGGACTATCACCCATTCAGCGGTCCGGATGGCATCACGGCGGATGTTGAGGGAAATCTCTATGCGGCGTTGCGCGCGGAGAATCGACCAGGAATTGCGGTGTACAACCCGCAGGGGAAAGAAATTGCCTTCATCCCCACCGGCCAGGAGCTACCCACCAATGTGGGCTTCGGGCGGGGCGCGGAGAGCCATGTGCTGTATGTCACTTCCGGACATGGCTTGTACAAAATCCACTTGGCCAAACAGGGCTACCAGTTACCGAGTCAGCATTGAGGCGCCTCCCCCAGCGACACTTCGCCGGGGGCAAATCACCCAACTCAGTGCGCGTGCTCGAGACCGGCGCTAAATAAGCGCTGTGGATTCTTAACCAGGATGGTCTCGATCTGTGCTTCGTTGATGCCCTTCTCCCGCAACATCGGCACGATCTCTTTGAAAATATGTGACGAACGCCACTTCGGCAGCATCGCCAACATCTCTTCGAAATTTTGCGCGTAGGGGACGGGCCGACCGAGCCAGCAGATGATCGAATCATGCGACATTAAAATCCGTTCGAGATGGCCGGCTGCGATTAGCTTGACGACATTCGCCACGCGTACTTCATCAGGCTGAAAAAGCGAAATCCCGAAGCGATCGAAGCCAACGAACGCGCCACGCGCAGCGAGGCTGCTGTGGTAATCCGGATCATTGATACCATCCGAATGCCCCACCACGAGTTGTCCGGCCGGCAGTCCTTCACCGGTCACAATATCAATTTGATCGTGGCCGCAGCAGCCGTCCTGGGTATGTGAGATGACGGGCACGCCAGTGACTTTCGCGGCCCGCGCGCCGGCCGTCACCAACTTGCGTTCGTACTCGGAC
>JANOVQ010000247.1:0-2795 GCA_031417495.1 Pseudomonadota bacterium
AGACCGTTCATGGCCGATTGGCCACGCTTACCGCAGTGCGGCCGCGCGAGGTCGGCGCAGTGGCCCGTGCCGAGCGTGGTCAGTGGGTCTGAACGACCCTCTGCGGTCCCACGACCTAGACTTTCAGTTTTCCACTTTCCGGACGCTCAGCGACCTAATCCCGACCCAAAATCAGATCGCCCGCAAATTGATGGCGGCCACCCACCAGTGGCTCCTGCGCGTTCCAAATCAAGGTCGGAGAGCCTCAAACTCCAAGAAAAAGCTCGACCGCTTAGGTCGATAAGCACGAGTGGCTACACACCGGTGGTCGCACAGTTTTGCGTCCAGCTCTTTTTCTGATTTTGTTCAATCGATGTACGTACTCTCGTTGATCACTGTTACAGAAAAATAAATCCGTCACTCATAATTACGTGCGGTGACTATAGCGCCGCCAGCAACGCCCCCGCATCCTGCAGATCCAGCGTATCAAAGCCTTCGGTAAAGGCACCATAGACAGGAGCAAGCAGATCTCGTGCGCGTTGACGCTCGCCGGCTTCTGCCCATAACTTGGCGAGATCGTATGCCGCGCGGAGCTGCCAGCTCAACGCTTGCTGCGATTGTGCATATGCAATCGCACGATCGAGATCGCCAATGGCCGCAGTGCGATTCGCGCGATCGGCGTGGAGCAATACTTTGGCTCGCTTGCGATAAAGTTCGGCGGCAAAGGCTACGTCGTCACTTGCTTCGAACCAATTCATCGCGTTTTGGATCGAGCGTTGTGCGGCGACAATGTTCGATGCTTCAATCTGCGTTTCAGCTACCAGCGCCCAGTTGTGCACGCGCCACCGACCGAAGCTCGTGTCATCGTTGAATTCCGCGGCGAACTTTTGATCGCCGGTGGCCCACATCAACGCAGTCCGCGACCATCCTACATAGTTGCCTGCGCCATACTGTTCAGAGAGTTGTATCGCTTCGTGGGCAGTGCTCTTGACGACATCCAAACGCCGCATCAGCACAGCGAGCATCATTTTTCCCAGACACAGCGTGTAGAGCATCGAATTGGCATGGCTGAGCGATTTCGCGCGCGCCAGAGCCTGCTCGACCGTGCGGAACGCGCGTTCCGGATAACCCAGCAGCCACTCTGTAATCGCGAGATAGGTCGCAGATGCAACGGGGTTGTCCTGCCCAAAGCGAAGCACCAGGTCCTGATGCAAATCAGGATCGAAGCGCTCGTTAGCATCCTTGAACAAGCGCGCGGCCTCGCGAAACTTTCCATCATGAAAACAAACCAGCCCTTGCAGGCGTAGCGCCACCAGTTGCGGCCCGGTGTCATGATGTCGCGCGGCTAAGTCCGCGAAACGCTGCGCACCGACGCGGAATGGCTTGCCGGCGACATAGTTAAAAGGAACGAGTCCGTACGCTGCCGGCAGTTGCAGGGTCAAATCGTTGAGCTCGGTCGCAATCGCCAATGCTTGCTCAAATGCTTCAAGCGTCGCGGCGGCGGTGTAACCGTAGGCCGGAATAAGCGCTTGTCCACGTTGAATGTGTAACGCCTGCTCGCGCCGCCGCCAAGTTGGCACGCTACCCAAGCGCCGGCACACACGAAGCGCACAATCGTTATGCGCCAGTGCTTCCTTGAGCGCAGGAGTCGCCATCGCCTGAGCACTGGCTTTTTCCCACAAGTCGAGCGCGCGTTCGTCGCTCCCGGCAGCTTCGGCATGCTGCGCCATCAGTTCAAAGGCATAACTGCCCTGTGATTCCAGTACCGCCAGAATTTTTGCATGCAATTCGGCGCGGCGCGCCTTGAGCAGGCTTTCATAAGCGATGTCACGGACTAACGCATGCTTGAACGTATAACTCGCCTGAGGTGGGACGCCGCGCCGGAACACCAGTTCGCTTTGCACCAATTGATCCAGTGCATTTCCCAGGGCGATTGCTGAATCATCGAAGACGGCTGCAAGTGTCGCGTGATCGAACGTACGTCCAAGTACCGCCGCCATTTGCGCCACTATTTTCGCGGCGGGTAACCGATCGAGACGAGCAAGCAACGAATCCTGCAAGCTCGCCGGCACGATTACTGCCCTGCCGGCGCCAGTCAGTACGAATTCATCCTGCGTTTCCTGCAATGCATCAGAGTCGAGCACAGCACGCGTAATTTCTTCTATAAATAGTGGCACGCCATCAGTTCTGGCGAGCACTTGGTCGACCACCGCAGGTGGTATGGATTTACCGCGCGCTTGTGCGATCACTAAGCACTGCGCGGCGTCGCGCGGCAGGCGGTTAAGCGAGAGTGGTGCGTAATTTACCTCGTCGATGAAGGGCGGTATGAAGGTTGGACGCGAAGTGATGACCATTAGAATCCTGCTCGTCGCGATCCGAGGGAGCCCTAGTTCGATGAGTTCGAGCGTCGTCGGGTCAATCCAATGCGCGTCTTCGAATACCCAGAGCACTGGCCGGTCGTGACTCAACGCAATCAGCTGTTCGACCAAGAGTTCGAGTGTTCGCGCACGTCGTTGCGCCGGGTTGAGGTCCGGCGTCGGATACCGCTTACTTCCGTCAAGGTTGAGCAGTAGTGCGAATAGCGGCGCCACACTCCTGACATCCGACGCGCCGCGCGCGAGAAGCTTTTCAAGCTTGTCGAGTCGCTGCTCCGAGCTGTCGTCTGTCGTAAAGCCCGCCGCATGGGCGATTTGCTGAATCACCGGGTACAGCGCAGAATCGGTATGAAAGGGAGAGCACTGATAGCGCATCAAATAGTGTGGCGTTGTGCTGGCCGCGTTCATCAGCGCTTCGGTTAATCGCGACTTACCGATACC
>JANOVQ010000248.1:0-11774 GCA_031417495.1 Pseudomonadota bacterium
GGGCAGGTGATTAGCGTGAATGGTGGAAGCACGATGCTGTGAGTGTGTCTCTAATTGATGTGCACACGCATTTTGTGCCAAAGAGTTTTCCGCAGAATCCGTCAGCGGCCACGAACACGCGTTGGCCATGCATGTGCGCGGGCACCCCTCATCGCGCAACGATTTCTTTCAATGACAAACCGTTCCGTGAGCTCGACTCGCGCTCGTGGGATCTCGCGGCACGGATTGCTTCGATGGATCAGGAAGGGATCAGTGCGCAGGTGTTGTCACCGATGCCCGAACTGCTGTCCTACTGGTTTAGCGAGCAGGATGGACTCGCGATGGCGCACCATGTGAATGGCCTGCTTGCGGAGATGGTGGCGCGCGGCAATGGACGAATCTACGGCCTCGGCATGGTACCGCTCCAGAACCCGGCGCGCGCCGCCCACGAGTTGTCGCGCTTGAAGGAAGACGGACTGGTGGGGGTTGAGCTGGGCAGTAACATCAACGGCGTGGTCCTCGGGGATCCGCGCTTTTTTGAGTTTTTTGCCGAAGCCGAGCGCCTGAATCTCGCGCTGTTCGTGCACGCGCTACATCCCATTGGCGCAGAGCGCTTGAGCGAATTTCCGGACCTCATTCCCTACGCGGCATTTCCGCTCGATACTGGACTCTCCGCGATTTCCTTAATCCGTGCGGGTGTCCCCGCACGTTTTCCCAAGCTGCGCATCGGTTTCAGTCACGGCGGAGGTGCCATCGTGCCGCTGGTCCATCGCCTACATCAAGGCTGGACCTTGAGCGAAGGTTTCGCTGGCACGCTCCCGCAGCCGCCGCATTACTACGCAGCGCGTTTTTTTTACGACAGCCTGGTTTACGATGCGGCCTATCTCAAGTATTTGACTGATGTGTTTGCCCCGGGCCAGATTTTTGCAGGCACGGACTATCCCTATGCGATTGAGCAGCGCGAGTTGGCGACATTCTTGCGCGCGAGCGCAACGCTGACGATGGAAGCGTTGTTCAGTGCCGCTGCGCAGCGGTTTCTGGGCAACGTTCTACCACCACAAATGAGGATCGCATGAGCAACGTCACCGTCCGTCCAGCCAGCGCTAACGACCACGCCGCGTGGTTGCCACTGTGGCGCGGTTATCAGACTTTCTACAAAGTGGATCTGCCGGAGGCCACCACCCAGACCACCTGGAGCCGTTTGCTCGATCCGGCCGAGCCGATGCATTTGGCGCTCGCCGAGATTGAGCACCAGGTGGTCGGTATGGTGCATTTCCTCGAACACCGTAGCTGCTGGTCGCCGTTGAACTCGCTCTATCTGCAGGATTTGTTTACCGCAGCGGAAGTGCGTGGGCGCGGGGTCGGCCGCGCGCTGATCGAATATGTCTACGCACAGGCTCCGCGACTGGGGGCGGGGAAAGTGCACTGGCTCACGCATGAGACCAATCTCCAAGCGATGATTCTGTATGACCAGGTAGCCGAGAAGCCGGGCTTCGTGCAGTACCGCAAGAATCTCTGAGCACGCCGCTCGCTAACCCACAAGAGGGCGGCTATGCTCGCGCTCAACATCGACGGGGAGGATTGATGAAACGCTTGCTGATTTTGAGTTTTATGTTGGGTCTTACAAGTGCGGAGGTCATCGCCGAAGGTCCGACCCCAGCCGCCCCGAGTAATACGCAGTGGCTGAGCTACAACGGCAATGTCAATGGTCAGCGTTTTGCCGATCTCACGCAGATCAATGCCGCGAACGCGGCGCAGCTCGGCGAAGTCTGCCGGCTGAAAGTGGATGATACCGGTGCGTTTCATACCGGAATCCTGCAGCTTGACGGCGTGCTGTATTTCACGACCGCCACCGATACGCTCGCCGTGGATGCGACCAATTGTGCGGTTCGCTGGCGCCATCACTATGTAGCGGAAGAATCTACCGGCTCGGCGTTGCAGGTCAACCGCGGGTTAGCGCATGCCAATGGCAAACTTTTTCGTGGCACCTTGGACGGACGACTGCTCGCGATCGATATGGCGAACGGCAAAACCGCCTGGCAATTCCAGATCGGCGATCCGGCGCAGGGTGAATTCTTTGCGGCGGCGCCACAGGTCTATCAGGGCTTAGTGATTATTGGCGCTGCCGGCGGCGACTGGGGAATCCGCGGCAGAGTGATGGCGTTCGATACTGAAACTGGGCGTGAAGCGTGGCGCTTCTATACCGTTCCGCGCGACAACGAGCCCGGCGCGGCCTCGTGGAAGGACGCCCCCAGCGCACGTTACGGTGGCGGTGGGACCTGGACGACGTACACCCTCGATATGGCTGCAGGCGAACTGTTCATTCCGGTCGGCAATCCGGCGCCGGACTTCATGCCGAATCATCGCCCGGGTGCGAATCTCTACACCAACAGCATGGTGGTGGTAGACGCCGCGACGGGCAAACTGAAGTGGTACTACCAGTTATCCTCGAACGATGGCAAGGATCTCGATCTGGGCGCAGCACCGATGCTGTATTTCAACAGTCAAGGCGAGCGCATGGTCGCGTTCGGTGGCAAGGATGGTTATCTGTACGGCGTGAATCGCGAAACACATAAGCGCGTGTTCAAAACCGCGGTGACCACGATCACGAAACCGAAACCGATCCCAAACACCAAATCTGTTGAAGTCTGCCCTGGAATCGTTGGTGGTGTGGAATGGAACGGGCCGGCGCTGGATATGGTCAATCACGCCGTAGTGGTGGGCAGCGTGGATTGGTGCGCGACCCTGACCAGGGACGACAAATTCCAATACAAACCCGGCACGTTTAACTTCGGTGGCAGTTTCAAGTTCGCCGACAAGAGTCACGGCTGGATCGTCGCCGTGGATGCTGATTCTGGCGCCGAGCGCTGGAAGTATCAAACCCCGGCACCGCAAGTTTCTGGGATCACGCCGACTGCTGGCGGCGTGATCTTCGCGGGTGATATGGCGGGTAATTTCTTTGCACTCGACAGCCACGACGGTAAACCGCTGTTCAAAACGGATACTGGTGGCGCGTTGGCGGGTGGCGTCATCACCTATATGCGCGATGCCAGGCAATACGTCGCGCTCGCCTCGGGCAATGTGTCGCGCATCACTTTCGGTGTGGTCGGCACGCCGACGTTGGTCATTTATGCGCTCGGCGGTAATGGCGCGCCTCCGCCAGCGGCGGTGACACCCGTCGCGGTCAGCAATTCGGCTGGCGATCCTGCGCACGGGGCGGAGCTGTATGGCAAAGTTTGCGCGGCCTGCCACGGCGGCAAGGGCGAAGGGGCGGTCGGCCCCGCATTGGCTGGCCTCGCGCAGCGCATGGATTTCCCAGCGACGGTGAAATGGATCGAGAATCCCTCAGCAAAAATGCCGAAACTTTTTCCGACGCCGCTGGACGCGCAGACCGTGCGCGATGTCGCCAATTATGTGCAAGGATTATAGGAGTGTTCTGGGTTGAAATTACGCTACCGGTTGCTCGCCACCTTGCTCTCGATTGCCTGCGTGGGCATGGTCTGCGCAGAGTCTTTGCCTGAAACGAGCAACACACGCATGAAAATTACGACGTTCGAGACGACCCCGGCGGGCGAATCCAAATTTCGCGACATCGATATTCCCCTCGCGCTCCAGCGCGAGGATGGTTTCGGCCACACCTTGGCGCTTTCCACGCCCTATGTTTCGCCCAACGTGCAATTTGTCGAGCTGCCGGCCGGCCTCGATCAGGATTGGCATAACGCCCCGGCGCGTCAAATCGTGGTGGTGCTCACGGGAGTGATTGAAGTGGAAACCACTGATGGCGCGCGCCGCCAGTGGCGCGCGGGCGAAGCTTTCCTGCCCGCGGATATCACTGGCCGCGGCCATCGCACGCGCTGTCTCGGCGGCGCCGTGCGCTTGTTATTCGCGCCGCTGCCGGAGGGATTTGAACTCGGCGAGTCGCGGGATCACCACTGAGAATTTCGGCGTAAGGGATTTTCTCTGTCGCTATGGTTAGCGCGGCAGCGGCTCAGTGCCCTCGGTGAGAATTTCAAAATACGCCTCGTAAAGGTACAGCCGGTTTCGCTTCTTGCCGGTGAACTCACGCAGCAGACCGAGCTTTTCAAGCGCGCGCACGGCCTGGTCGATGGCGGGCCAGCTCAGCGCTAGGCGCGTGGCGGCGTCAGGAATCGCGAGCACAGGTCGCTGCTGCAGTAGCTGATGCACGCGTAGCGCTGAGCCCGCACCCCGGCCGAGTGTTTGAATCCGTGCGTGATCGGCGCGGAATAGTTCAAGCATGCGCTCGGCGGCCTTGACAGCGCCCTGTGCGGTATCGCGAATGCCAATAAAAAAAAATTCGAGCCAGCTTTCCCAGTCGCCGTGCGTGCGTACGCGCTGCAACTGAGCGTAGTAAGCGCTGCGGTTCTGTTTGAAATAAAGACTTAAGTAGAGCAGCGGTTCGGACAGCGTACCTTCTGCGCAGAGCAGTAAGGTGATCAGCAGGCGACCAAGCCGGCCGTTGCCGTCGCGGTAGGGATGGATGGTTTCGAATTGAACATGCGCGAGGGCGGCTTTGAGCAACGCCGGTGTGTGTTCGGGACTGTCGTGGAGGAAGGCGTCGAGCTGGTTCAGACATGGTTCGACCATAGCGGGCGGCGGTGGTACGAAGGTGATGTGTGGTGGATTGGTGCTACCAATAAAAACCTGACGATCGCGCAACCGCCCGGGCGATTTATCGACCCCGCGGCCATCACGGAGCAGGATCGCGTGCATGTCGTGAAGTAGCCCGAGAGAAATCGTTCGCTCGCCACCACGGATGCGCTCCAAGCCGTGATCCAATGCAGCGACATAGTTCGAGACTTCGCGCACGTCGTCCATGGGGACGCCTGGCACTTCGTCCAGTTCAAACATCAGCAGGTCGCGGAGGGACGACTGTGTGCCTTCGATCTGGGACGAAAGCACCGCTTCTTTACGCACATATTGATAGAGAAAGAGATGCTTTTCCGGCAGCACGCGGGCGATGCCGTCGAGCCTGCCGAGACACTGATTGGCTTCATCGCGAAGGCCGGCCAACTTCGGCGTCCATTCAATTGCGGGCATCGGGGGTAGCGGATGCGGGATGAAGGCACGCGCCGTTAAATGCTGAATGTGCGCTTCGACGTAGCTACCAGTCTCTCGTTCCACGTCCGTTCCTTATCCCCGTTTCGTTGGATACTGCGTTGGAACCGCATTTTAATCAAACGATACCGGCCTTTCGCTTCATTAAACGGCATTATTGGTCCGTAATCAAAGAAACCATTAATAGGGTGCCGCGGGAATGCGACGAACGCTAAGCTGCGATCTTGATCAACCGTTTACCGAGATTCTCGCCGCGATACAGTCCGGCGATGGCATCTGGCGCGTGTTCGATGCCGTCGAGAATATCTTCGCGATAGCGCAGTTGTCCGGCGCTAACCCAGGTCGTGAGCTGCGCGATGGCCTCGGCATAGCGCGGCTTGAAGTCGAACACCACAAAACCTTCCATGCGAGCGCGCTTCACCAGCAGATGGCGCTCGATGCGTGGGCCCAGTGGCGGCGGGTCCCAACTCGCGACGGAGGCGGTGCCGCAGATCACCACTCGCGCACGCGGATTAAGATGGCGCAGCACTTCATCGGAAATCACCCCCGAGGTGTTATCGAAATAGACATCAACTCCCGCCGGGCACGCGCGCTTAAGCGCTTCGGCTAAATTTTCTGTGTGATAGTCGATTGCAGCCGAGTAGCCGAATTCCTCAACACACAGACGGCGCTTGTTTACGCCACCGGTAATGCCGACGGTACGACAGCCGTGGAGATTCGCGATCTGGCCGACACACGAACCCACTGAGCCTGCCGCAGTTGACACCACCACCGTCTCGCCCGTTTTCGGTTCGCCCACTTCGAGCAAGCCAAAGTAAGACGCGCAGCCATTGATCCCGAGCACGCCGAGCGCAGTGGAGATCGGCAGACCTGGTGCGGGGACTTTGCGATCGATGTTCTGCGCAGTCGCGACCGCATAGTCCTGCCAGCCAAACATCCCGGTGACATACTCACCAACCGTATAGCCGGCGAGCTTAGAGGCCACCACGCGACCCGCAGTCAGTGCGCGCATCACGGCCCCGATGGCCACGGGTTCTGAATAGTTGCCGACACTCGAGACCCAGCCGCGCATCGCCGGCTCCACCGACAGAAACTGATTGCGGACCAGCACTTCGCCTTCCGCAAGGTCGGGCACTGGGCGTTCTACGATGTCAAAATCTGTGGCCTGGGGGATGCCGTTGGGGCGCGCGATCAGCACAACTTGACGATTTTTTTCCGCGGACATGATTTTGGCTCCTGGTCGCGGTTTAACCCGCGTGGTGATCGCTTAGAATGGGCCGGGATTATAGTACGCGCGTGTCCCGTTTGAGTTCGCCCCACATTCCCAAAAATTACCCTATCGAGAGAAGCCCCATGGAAATCGGTATTGCCCAAGTCCTGCCCAGTTTCGCCTTCGAAAATACCTCTGATGCCCAACTCTACGCCGACGAGATCGCACTCGCGGTGGCGGCCGACGAACTCGGCTATGACCATCTGTGGGCGGTTGAGCATCACTTCGAAGATTATTCCTTGTGCCCGGATAATTTCGTGTATCTGGCACATCTTGCCGCGCTTACCAAGCGGATCAAGCTCGCGACCGGCGCGGTGATCCTGCCGTGGAATCTGCAGCCACTGCGCGTCGCCGAGAAAATGGCGATGCTCGATCTGCTCTCGAAAGGCCGCGCCATTCTCGGTCTCGGTCGCGGGCTCGCGCGCCGCGAATTCGATCAATTCGGGATCCCGATGGACGAATCGCGTGAGCGTTTCGACGAAGCCGCGCCGCTCGTGCTCGAAGCGCTGGAAACCGGCTGGTTCCCCGAGCACAAGGGCAAGTATTTCACGCAACCACGCGCACCCTTGCGCCCGGGCCCGCTCTCCCACGAATGGCGCGAGACCCGCTTCACGCAGGTCGCGATGAGCCCCGACTCGGCCGACCAGGCCGCGCGCCTGGGCGCCCAGATGATGGCGTTCAATTACAAACCGGCGGCCGCCATGAAGCAGGAGTATGAGAATTATCAGGCGGCGTTCCGGCGTTATCACCAGCGCGAACCGCGCCCTCTGCTGCTCACCGAAATGATGGTGTGCGATTCGAATGCGGCGCGCGCGCGGGAATACGCCGAAAAATATATCTCGAACTACGGTATCTCGGTGCTCGACCATTACGAGATGCTCGGCGAGCAATTCAAGCCCGGCAGTGGTTATGGCACCTACGCAGAAGCTGCGGCCGCCATGCGCGGCATCGGCAAGGAAGCCGTGATCAAGGGCTATGTGGAGCAGCAGGTGTGGGGCACGCCCGAGCAGATGCTGCGCAAGTTCGAGGAGCGCTTCAATTTCATGGGGGCCTACGGGGTGCTGTGTGTGTTCCGCTTCGGTGGCACGCCGCTGGACGTCGCGATGAATGGCATGAAGCTGTTCGCCAAGGAAGTCATGCCGGTGCTGCGCGGCTGGGGCGCACCCATTGAGGTGAGGCTTGCGCATGCCGGTTGAGCAGGATCCGAGGATGACGGCGGCGTTGAAGGTGGCGGTGATCGGGGCGGGGATGTCGGGCATTCTCGCCGCGCTCAAACTCCGCGAGGCGGGTTATACCGAGGTGCGAATTTTCGAGAAAGCCGCGCGCCTCGGTGGTACCTGGCGCGACAACACCTATCCTGGTCTCACCTGCGATGTGCCCTCGCAACACTATTGTTACTCCTTCGAAACCAACGCTGAATGGAGTCGCTTATTCTCGCCGGGGACCGAGATCCTGGCTTACCTCGAGAGCGTCGCGACCAAGCATGGCGTTGCGCAGCAAATTGAGTTCAACAAGGAATTGCGGAGCGCGCGCTGGCTAGCGGGCGCGTGGCATCTGCAATTCGCGGATGGGACAGCGGCGGTGGTAGATGTCGTCATCGCCGCGACAGGGGTTCTACATCATCCCGTGTTACCGACGATTGCGGGGATCGGCAATTTTGCCGGACCCGCTTTTCACACGGCGCGCTGGAACCATGAGGTTGAGTTAAAGAACAAGCGGGTCGGGATCATCGGCACCGGCTCTACGGCGATCCAATTGGTGCCAGCGATAATCGATCAAGTCGCCTCGCTCACGCTTTTCCAGCGCACCCCGCAATGGGTATTGCCGTTACCTAATCCTGAGTTCAGGGAGGATGAGAAAGCGCATTTCCGGACTCACTCAGAGACTCTCGATCACGCTTATCAACAGTGGCTCGACCGCATACGCACGACCATCGCGCGCGCCGTCATCGGCGATCAGGAACAGATGGAGAAAATTGCACGGGCCTGTCGGGATAATCTCACGAATAGCGTGCGTGACGACTCGTTGCGCGCCAAGCTGACGCCTGACTATCAGGTGGCGTGCAAGCGCCTCATTATGTCCGAGACCTTTTACGAGGCGATTCAGCGCCCCCATGCCGTGGTCGAGACCACTGCCATCGAGAGCATTGAGGCGCGCGGTATTCGCCTGACTGATGGTCGGCTGCAGGCACTGGACGTGTTGATCTATGCCACGGGTTTCGATGCGCATCGCTTCATGCGCGCCATCGATTTCGTCGGCACCGATGGGCTACGCCTGGAGGAGGCGTGGGCCAGCGCCCCGCACACGCATCGCAGCCTCTCGGTGCCGGGTTTCCCGAACTTCTTTATGTTGATCGGACCGAACAGCCCGATCGGGAATTTCTCGCTCATCATGGTGGCCGAGCTACAGGTCGCTTATCTGCTGCAGCTCCTGGCGTCGTTGCGGGGCGGCGCCTGCCGCGCCATTGAGGCAACGACCGCAGCCTGTACGGCGTTCAATCAAGATATTCGCGAGGCCATGAAGGGCACGGTGTGGGTGAGCGGTTGTCGCAGCTGGTATCTGGACAAGAACGGCCAACCGATTCTGTGGCCGTGGACGCTTGAGCGCTTTCAAGCCGAAATGGCCGCGCCTGATCTCACAGAATATGCGTTGACTGGGTGAGCGCTCGGCAACAAGCTCGGTTGATCATCGCCAGGCAATATCCGAGGTAGGTATGAAGTGCATCGCGATCTTTGGTGGCACCGGCGGACTCGGCGAAAACGTCGTAATCACTTTGGCCCGTCGCGCGCCGGTCTGTATCGGCTATGCGCACAACCAGGACAAGGCCGAAGCGCTCGCACACACCGTGCAAGCAGCGGGTGGCAGCGCTCTGGTGCAGCAGGTCGATATCCGCGAAGCCGCTTCAGTGGCGCGCTTTATCACACACGCGAGCCGCTTTGAAGACGGGCTCCAGGCAATTGTGTGTGCGACCGGTCCGGCGATTCCCCTCATGCCATTGGCCGACGTTGCGGATGAAGATTTTGATCGCGTGTATGCGACCGATGTGCGGGGCTCGTTCAATGTGATCAAGCACGGCACGCAGGCGCTGAAAGCCGCCGGTGGCGGTAGTCTCGTGTGCTTTCTCACCACCGCGGTGTTGCGCACCTTGGAGAACGATGGCATGTCCGGGTGCCCGAAAACTGCGGTCGGCGCGCTGATCAAACAAGCCGCGCGCGAAATGGGACCCTACAACGTGCGCTGTAATGGCATCGCGCCGGCGGTGATCGACGCCGGCATCGTGCATTCACCGGAGTTTGCCGGGAATGCGCTGGCGCAAGGGGTGATCTCGGCGATGGTCAACCACACGCCGCTGGGACGCATGGGGCGACCCGAGGAAGTGAGTGCGGTGGTCGATTTTCTGGTCTCGCCGGGCGCGAGTTACATCAACGGACAAATCATCGGCGTGGATGGCGGGTTCAGCGCGTAGGCGTTTTTTTGCGCGACCGTTAGTTCTCACCGATAGGGCGGAAAAGTGCAGCGCCTTCCGCTCTATTTTAATTGTCCCCTTCCAGAATGATGTCCTTGTAACTGCCCCCGGCAGGAATCATCGGATAGACATTCTGTTCGCGATCGACAATCACATCGACGAGATAGGGTTCAGCGGGATCGGCCAACATACGCGCGTACGCGGCGGCCAGTTCGGCCAGGGTCCGCACGCGCTCGGCCTTCACTCGATAACCGGCCGCAATCGTCACGAAATCCGGGTAGATGTCTTGCTCGCCTGCGGGCTTCACGGACATCGGATCGCCCAAGGACGAACCTGAGCGGTGGCCGGCATAGATCATGTCCTGCCACTGCCGCACCATCCCCAGCCATTGGTTGTTGATGCACACGATCTTCACGCCGATGCCGTAGCGGTGGCAGGTGGAGAGTTCATGAATGCTCATATTGAGACTGCCATCGCCGTCGATGTCGATCACCATGCGTTCGGGGCAGCCGGTTTTCGCGCCGATCGCGGCCGGCAAACCGTAGCCCATGGTGCCGAAGCCTGAACTCGACAGAAACGACCGCCGCTGGTTGATCGCATAGTGCTGCATGGCCCACATCTGGTGCTGCCCCACGCCGACTGTGATGAGTGCGTCACCGCCGGTCATCTCGGACAGCAGCGCAATCGCGGCCGGTCCGCCGAGGGTCGCCCGTTCGCGCACCTTGAGCGGTTGCGCGAGTTGCAGCGCGGCGAGTCGCGCGCGCCACACGGCGTAATTACCGGAGGATACGACCTCGATCAACTGCGGCAGCGCAATCGCCAAATCGGCGCCGATGCCAAGCGTCACTACTTTGTTCTTGTCGAGCTCGTGACGATCGATATCGATATGGATGATCTGCCCATGCTCGATGAATTTATTCACATTGCCGGTCACGCGATCGTCGAAGCGCACACCGAGGGCGATCACGAGATCAGCCTCATTGACCGCGACATTCGCGGTGTAGCTGCCATGCATGCCGAGCACGTGCAGCCACAGCGGATGCTGCGCGGGCACCGCGCCAAGCCCCATCACTGTGGTGGTGATAGGGCAGCCGAGCTTCTCGGCCAGGGCCACCAGTAGGGCTTCGGTGCCGCTCGAGACAATCCCGCCCCCGGCGTAGATCACGGGACGTTCGGCCTCCGCGATCATGCGCACGCATTGCTTTAACTGCGACTCGGGAATTCCACTGGCGAGGGTTTCCGGCGGATCGATCACGGCTGGAATGCGCGGCGCGACGTAACGGCCCTCGGGATCGCGCGGAAAGTGTTGCTGGATGTCCTTCGGCAGATCGATCAGCACCGGCCCGGGGCGATTCGAGCCCGCGAGTGTAAAACCCGTGCGCACCGCGTGCGGAATATCCGCCACTCGCTCCACCAGGATGCTGATTTTGGTAATCGGGCGCGTGATACCGACGATATCCGCTTCCTGAAAGGCGTTTTTGCCGAGCAGATAACTCGGCACATTGCCGGTGATCGCGACCACCGGTGTGGAATCACTCTTGGCATCGGCCAGCCCAGTAACGAGATTGCAGGCGCCCGGGCCCGAAGTGGCCAGACACACCCCGATACGCCCCGTGGCACGCGCATAGCCCTGTGCCGCATGCACGGCGCCCTGTTCGTGTTCGGTGCGATAGCAGCGAATATTGAATTGATCGAGCACATCGAAGATCTCAAGGTTGGCGCCACCGGGATACCCGAACAGGCAATCCACACCTTCAGCGCGCAGCGCTGCCGCGAGAATCTGCGCGCCGCGCTGCGCCTGCGCGCGATCTTCCACGCGGATCGCGGAGAGCGGTCCGCCCGATACCGAGGCGATATCGCCATAGGTGATGTTGTCCGCGGCCGGTCGAGGGGGATCTTGTGCCATGACGGTCTCTTTTGCTGGCGCTGCGGCGCCACACGGTTAAACACGAGCGTGTGAAGTATCGAACGGGGATCGTCGAT
>JANOVQ010000249.1:0-1767 GCA_031417495.1 Pseudomonadota bacterium
CCAGGCCGGTCGCGAATTGATCGAGATTGGTTTTGCCGACAGGCAGCGCGCCCGCGGCGATTAGCCGCGCAACGACGTACGCCGAGTGTGTTGGCGTATAGGCATATTCGGGACAGCCTGCAGTGGTCGGGATGCCTGCCAAATCGATGTTGTCCTTAATCGCAAATGGCACGCCGTATAGCGACAATGACGCAGGGTCAGCGTCCGCGAGGCGCGCCAGATAAGGCGCAAGCTCGCGCTCGCTCAGACGATGAATCCAAATGTTGTCCTCTTGGCAAGCGTCCGCACGGCTGTGGATCTCGGCGAGCAGGTCGCGCGGGGTGAGTTCGCCTGCACCATAGGCGTCACGCAGAGACGACAAAGAGAGTTTCATGTCATTCATCCCCGGTCATCATCACCAGCAAAGGCTGCCCAGGACTGACCAAGTTGCCAGGCGCACTGCACAGACGCGCCACTCTGCCGGGGTATTCCGCCAGCACCGCAATTTCCATCTTCATCGCTTCGATGATCACCAGGGTGTCGCCCATCGCGACACCCTGCCCGGGCGTCACTTTGATCTGCCACACGCTGCCGTGCAGATGGCTGGCCACCACCTGTTCATTGGCCCCTAACGCAAGATCTTCGCGCACGGCTTCGGGTGCGCTGTCCGGAAGGCCCTGTGCCGACTCGGCGTCCACCGCCTGCCAGCGCGTGCGTTCCTCCGCGAAGGCCGCTTGTTGGCGCGCTTTAAACGTCGCGATGGATTTCTCTTCGGTCGCGAGAAAAGTCTGGTAAGCAGCGAGATCGAACTCGGTTTCTTCAATCCGGAGCGCGTAGCGTCCTAGCGGGAAATCGCGCCGAATGATCAGAAGTTCCTCCGCACTCACCGGGAAAAAGCGGATTTGATCGAAGAAGCGCAACAGCCACGGCTGAGTAAACGCCGCCGTCATGCGATGGCGGTTCCACATCTGCAAGGTGCGCCCGACAAACTGATAACCGCCCGGCCCTTCCATGCCGTAGATGCAGAGGTACGAACCGCCGATGCCGACGGCGTTCTCCGGCGTCCAGGTGCGCGCCGGATTGTACTTAGTGGTGACCAGACGATGACGGGGATCGAGCGGGGTCGCTACCGGCGCGCCGAGATACACATCGCCCAGGCCCAGCACGAGATAGCTCGCGGCATATACGATCTCGCGCACCTCCTCTGCCGACGCCAGGCCGTTAATGCGGCGAATGAATTCAATATTACTGGGACACCACGGGGCATCCGCGCGGACTGACTGCGCATACTTTTCAATCGCGAGCCGCGTGCTCGGATCATCCCATGCCAGGGGCAGATGAACGATGCGACTCGACACCACGGTTGTCGGAGTTTTATCGAGGCGTTCCTCAAGTGCCGCTAGGGTCTGCAGTAAGGCGGTAAGCGGCACGCGCTGCGGATCATAGTGAACCTGCAGCGAACGAATGCCAGGGGTTAATTCCAAGATTCCAGGCACCGCCGCCTGCGCCAGCTGTGTCATCAATGCGTGTACGCGCAAGCGCAGATTGATATCCAACACCGGTGGTCCGTATTCGATCAACAAATACTGATCGCCGGCCGGGCGATACACCACGCCCACCGGGTGTGCGGGCGGCAGACGCTCGCGCAATACCGGTGATTGCAAGACGCTGCGAGTCCACGCCTCAGACATCGGCGACAAGGTCTCAAGCGCCTGTCCTTGATCCTTTTCTAAGCGATTTGCAGTGACTTGATCAACGGCGGCAAACCGAATTTTATCGCCCGCGCGC
>JANOVQ010000250.1:0-5863 GCA_031417495.1 Pseudomonadota bacterium
CGGCAGCTTCTGTCGCGAGGGTTGCCTGCGTTCCCCGACTGAGCGCCCTAAAAGCCTGGAATTCGGGAAACTGATCAAGCAGCTTCACATTGACTTTCGAGGGATTCGATTTGAGGACCTCACGGCCGCGAGCGGTAATCCGAAACACCGCGCGCTCAGGGCTTTCCAGCAAAGCCGCCTTGGTCATGAATGTCCGCGCCCAGCCGACACGGTTGTGGAAGGTCGGTTGCTTGCCGCTGGGGAGCATGGTCGCGCGCTCTTCCTCCGTCAGACCAAAATGATTCGCCAATCGCTCGATTGCTTCACGTGACGTCAGAACGCTTCCATCCTCCGCCAAGCGCAACAACGGCAGCATGATGCTTTGGAAGTCGGGGATCGCCATTGAAGTCATCGCTCCTGTTGCAGGTTAGCCACGGTTCTATAGGCCTGATCTGGCCAGTTACGAACCTCTGGGAAGTGCAGTTCAAGCACGCCCTGCCGCACCATTCCGGTCAGGAACCGTTCCTGGAGATTGATCTCTTGGTCTATTGAGATCTTAAGAAAGTCGCTCGCGATCATCGGCTGCACAGCGCGCCTGGTTGCCCATCTTGTTGCTCGATTTGTCCCAAGTATAGCGATTTACATTTCGGCGGCAGGTTTGCGAACGATGGGGCGGTTACACTCTCGGGGAAGGGGGAGGCGCTGGGGATGCGGGACACCGAGGCGGCTAGGCAATACTTCAAACTTACCCCGCCTTCACGAGCTCTGCAGTCGCCCAAGTAGAGGGGAGGCTATTCGGGATGCGTTCAGGCGCGCGGGCTTGGTGCGAAAGAGGGCCTTGAATTCATGAACCAATGCGTTGTTCTCGTTCGTTTTTTCAGGTCGCAAAAAGAGCGGGTCACTGGCCTAGCTTGTGCCTACTCATTACTCACTGGACGCCTTCTTTTCTCAGTGTTTCCGCTGTCACTCGAACAATCTGCGAGTTTCTGATCACGATGATCGCGGTATCGGTCCGCACCGTCTGTTGGCGCGCCATTAGCGCGGCACGCCGCATCGCAATCAATGACGCCGGTAAATTCTTGTCTCTAGCCTGTGCGAGCTGATCTTGGGTCATGACCTTTCACCCCATTCAATTACGCGACGACCTCCGCATAGCGAAGAAAAAGCCCCGAGAGCTTGATGAGTAGAGTAGACGGCTCTCGCCGATAGCCTCAGCCGCGCTGCCGCAGCACTTCTCGCCTTGCTGGAACACGAGCGCGCGGGTGTCGCCTTACCCGACCAACCTAAAGCCGCAGCGATGGACTCGGCGAAGTGGCTCCTAGCGTTTGCGGGAAACTAAAACGGCATGAGGGCGAGGCTGCGTCTGGGGCTGGCGATGATTCACAGGCATTGAGCTGCAACCGTGCAAGACGCCGTGCGCTTCTGCTGCCCGCTGTGCAGCTCGTCGGTTTATCAGGCTGTGGTGGTCGACCACCCAAGTGGCGCCTCACGCAATTCCTCGCTGTTCGAAGGTGCCGGCTGCCCGGTCGTGTTCCGCGATAAGGACAAGTCCACGACCAGGGCGAAGGACGTGCGGCCCAGTAAGCAGGGCACGTTGACGGCGCGGAGTACCAGCCCTTGCGACGTGGCCACCAGCTTTTTCTACCGCAAAGATTCGCACCAAAATTCACCACCGATTCAGCCGCTTTCCATTAGCGTTCCATGCGTGCTGAGGACCCGATTACGCAAAGTCCTCAAGACTAACCAAGGAGCAAGTCATGTCGAAATATCTGCGCGCATTGCTGGCATCGGCGGTGTTATCGGTGGGCGTCGCTGGGCAAGCTGTAGCCTACGATGATGATCATGAGGACGAGCACGCTCGTCTCTATGGCGGGCATAGCCAGGGTCACTGGGATTTAGAGAACCGCCACGATGACGTACACGAAGAACTCGGCGAAGAACACAGCGCCGCTCATTATTACAACCCCTACATGTCGCGCAGGGGACACCAACGCTTGCATGGTCAACTCGGCCAGGAGCATGCCCGGCAGGACAATCGGTTGAACTGGCAGCACAACGGAATGCACCGCGAACTAGATGACGATCACGCGGATTATCACGGTTATTACGCGCCTAATTACCGGCCGTATTTCTACTTCGGTCGGTAAGCGTGAAGCGCAAGCTTGCAAAATCGAGAGCAGCGCCGAAACGCGTTCGTCGCTGGTAGGTTGGGGTGAGCGCAGCGAACCACAACCTACCTTTAAGATCGCTATCCACAGCTCTCCCAGCTGCTTCGGGGTGCAATTAAAGCGACTTTTTCAGAGACGACTATTTTAGGCGTGGCCCTCTTGGTCGTTCTTCGCTAACCGCACCGATCAGACAGCGTTGCGAACCGTCTGCCAGATGCACAGCAATCCAGGCCGCGGCTAGGGCGAATTCCGCCGGCACAACTTACGCGGCTGCCTTCTTGACGAAAGCCTTTACCATGAACGCGGCCAAGGCGAACACCCCGATCGTGAACACGATGTCCCCGGGCACGCGCGCCCACACGAAGCCTTCCATGATTGCGCTGTGCATGAACTCGGCCGAACGCGCATAGGCATAGGAGTACTTCATGCTGGCGTAGGCTTGCCACATGCCCTGCGGCAGCAGGGACAGAAAAGTCATCATCGCAAGACCGATGTTCAAGCTCCAAAACGCGATCTTGAGATACGTCGTGTGCCATTGACGTACGTCGGTCAGCCCGCGCATGCAATACAGCATCAACCCGATGCCGAGCATGCCATAGACTCCGAAGAGCGCGGCGTGACCGTGATTGGCCGTCGTATTAAGGCCTTGCATGTAATACAGGGCGATAGGTGGGTTGATGAGAAAGCCGAACACCCCAGCGCCGATCATGTTCCAAAACAGCACTGCCGCAAAAAACATGAACGGCCAATGATAGGCCTGCTCCCACAGCACTTGTCTGGCGATCTTGGCGTGGCTGTAGGCCTCGAAGCCTACTACCATCAGCGGTACGACCTCGAGCGCGGAGAACACCGCGCCCAGCGCCAATACTGCGACGGGTGTACCGCTCCAGTACAGATGATGGAAGGTGCCCAATACGCCGCCGCCCAGAAAAATGATCGTGGCGAACAACACCGACACCGTGGCCACCGACACGCGCAACAGACCCATGCGCACGAACAGTGCGGCAACAATTGCAGTGGCGAACACTTCGAACACGCCTTCGACCCATAGATGCACCACCCACCAGCGCCAATACTCCATGATGCTGATGTGCGTATGCTGGCCCCACATCAGGCCTGCGCCGTAGAGCAAGCCGATCGAGACCGTGGCAATGACCACGAGAAACACCAGCGAACGGCCGTGTTGGTCTTTCAAGGCGGGCCAAAGCGCACGCAACATCAGCGTCGTCCACAACAACAGGCCGACGAACAGATAGATCTGCCAAAATCGACCGAGGTCGATGTATTCATAGCCTTGATGACCGAACCAGAAATTGACTTTCAGGTCAGGCATATGCCGATGCACTGCGAGCCATTCGCCAGCAAACGAGCCGACCACGATAAGGAGCAAGCTGACGAATAAAAAATTCACACCGAAGGTTTGGAATTTCGGCTCGTGGCCCGACAGCAGCGGCGCAACATATAGTCCAGTCGCCAGCCACGCCGTCGCAATCCACAGTACGGCCAGCTGGGTGTGCCAGGTACGCGAGACCGCATAGGGGAGATAATCGGCCAACGGCAGGCCATATAAACTTTGTCCTTCGATCGCGTAATGCGCGGTCACAATGCCGAGCAATACTTGCACCACGATCAAGCTGCCCACTACATAAAAATATTTTGCTGTAGCGCGCATGGATGGTGTCAATGTCATGCTCGCCATCGCGTCGGTTGTAGCGTAGCCCTCGGCCGGTTCCATGTCGGCGCGCCATACGTCATATTGGCGAGCGTAGTACCACACCAGACTGCCGATACCCACCAACAGCAGGAACACAGAGAAGATGCTCCACAGCAGCACACTGGCCGTAGGGGTATTGCCGACCAACGGTTCGTGTGGCCAATTGCTGGTATAGGTGATGTCCTGGCCAGGTCGATTAGTGACGGCCGCCCATGCGGTCCAAAAGAAGAACGCCGCAAGGTCGTGACATTCCGCATCGGTCAAGACTGCGTGGAGCGGGAATGCATAGTCCTTGCGCAGTTGCAGCGCCGCCGCGTCGCTGCCCTGAAACAGGCGTTGATAATGAGCTGCGACCACGCCCACCGCGCGCGCGCGCTCGGCGCTGATGGTAATGATGCCGCTACTGGCATCATAGGTATTGCGCCGCATCTCACTGCGTAACAGCGCTTTGTCTATTTCGGCTTGTTGGGCGGGCGCCGCGGCCTGTGCCGCCTTGCCAATCATGGTCAGCAGCGCCACGGCCTCGCGGTGCAGCCAATCGGCACTCCAGTCGGGTGCCAGATAGCTGCCATGACCCCATAGCGAGCCTTGCTGCATCCCACCCGTGCTTTGCCAAACGTTCTGCCCGCGCTCGATATCGGCACGCGTGAACACTGTCGTCGCCTGCGCAGTCACAACGCGCACCGGGATCGGAGGTGCCTCGTGATAAATTTCGCGACCGAACCACAGCAAGGTGGCGAACATCGCCAGCATGCTGCACGCGAAAATCAACCACAGCCGCGTGAGTGAAAACGTGGTGCGATAACTTGGCTCGATTGTACTGTCCATGCTGCCTCCGACTTTCTCCGGCAAAGATTCATCCATTCTATCGCCGGACGCAAGGAGGGTCGTTTAATCTGCCGGACCTTCAGCGCGCGCTTGCCGTTTAGAACGGCGGACACCACGCTTTGTGCACCGATCTCTGGTCGGTCAGACTGCCGCAAGCCGTGCTGCTCGATCGGGAAAATAACCATCTCGGCGGGCGCCGCATCCGGGATCGGGTGGTGCTTCTCGTCGTAGGCGCGAAGCAGATCGCCCACGATGAACAACAAAGAATTCAGCGGGTGTGCGTGGTCGCCGCCGCTCGCCTGCTGACCAGCCGCAACCTGCGCATCCAGCGTTTGATTGGCCACGGCCCGCGCGCGCGGGCCCCGGCTTCGCGATCTTTTGCCTATCGCTTTATACGACCGCTTAAATGCTCAGGACTTGTACACTTTAATTCCACGCTTCCGCCGAAATTAACCCTGCCTCGGTGGTACAGTATTCGCGCGCGAATCAATAAGAGGTCGGCGATGGCTGAAAATCCTAGCGAAACCGTCGTACTTGACGATGTCGGTTCGACCGACGTCATCACTGAAGTCCGACGCCAGGAGGCCTTGCTGATTACCGGGGCACTGCAAAACGCGATCCTCAACAGCGCCAACTTCTCAAGCATTGCCACCGACGCAACGGGGGTTATTCAGATCTTTAACGTCGGTGCCGAGCGGATGCTGGGATATGCGGCGGCCGAAGTGATCAACAAGAACACGCCGGCCGACATTTCCGATCCGCAGGAGGTGATCGCGCGGGCCAACGCGTTGAGCATCGAACTCGCGACCACCATCAAACCGGGCTTCGAGGCGTTGATCTTCAAGGCCTCGCGCGGCATGGAAGACATCTATGAGCTGACCTATATTCGCCAGGACGGCAGTCGGTTTCCCGCCGTCGTCTCGGTGACGGCACTGCGGGATGCCAGGGACGCCATTATCGGGTATCTGCTGATCGGAACCGACAACACCGCGCGCAAGCTCGTCGAAGCCGAGCAGCAAAAGCTCGATCAACGCCTGCGCGATCAGCAGTTCTACACGCGCTCTCTGATCGAATCGAATATTGATGCGCTGATGACCACTGATCCACAGGGCATTATTTCAGACGTTAACCAGCAGATGATCGCCTTAACTGGTCGCACACGTGATGAACAAGA
>JANOVQ010000251.1:0-4136 GCA_031417495.1 Pseudomonadota bacterium
GTGGTGCGAGGGGGGCGGACCGGCGAGTCGTCAGCGCCGAATCGACCACCGTGACGAAAGCTGTACGGTGGAAATCTACGGCCAGAAGCATGAGATCGAACTGGCTGACGGCCGTTTCATCGTCAAGATGGCCGGCCCCAATCTCAAGATCACCGAGCCCGCACGAAGTGAAGCCACAGCCTGATCAAGCAAGACGCGAGGGCGTCGGCTTCCCGGTATGGCTCCTCTGATGTCTGAAAACCTGCCTGCGGTCGCCCCGGCACTGAGCGCCGTTCCGAAGAAATACCAGGACGCTGTGCCGGCGTTGTTTGGTCGCGATGAAGCGGTCGCGTTGCGCACGGTCGAGTTCTTCGCCGTCACCATCCGCAACCTGCACACGCGCAAGGCCTATGCGCACGCCGTGGCAAGTTTCGATGCGTGGTGTGGGGCGCGCGGCATCAGCGATATCCGCCAGGTGCAGCCCATGCACGTGGCTGCCTACATCGAAGGCCTGCAGATCGCGGCGTCGTCGATCAATCAGCACCTAGCGGCGCTGCGCATGCTGTTCGACTGGCTGGTCGTGGGCCAAGCAATACCTGCGAACCCGGCCAGCTCGGTGCGCGGGCCTGGGTATTCGGCCAACGAGGGCAAGACGCCTGTGATGTCGGCCGATGAGGTGCGGTCGTTGCTCAACGCAATCAACACCAGCACCGCGATCGGCCTTCGCGACCGAGCGCTGATTGGGTTGATGGTTTACACCTTTGCTCGCGTCGGCGCCGTGCTGCAGATGCGCGTCGAGGACGTGTACGTTCAGGACAGGCGCAGCTGGGTTCGTCTGCATGAGAAGCGCGGCAAGAAGCATGAGATGCCCTGCCACCACAACCTGGAGGTCTGGCTGCGTGCGTACATCGACGGCTTGCAGCCAAAGGACGGCAAGAGCACCTTGTTTCGCACGGTCGCTGGACGGACCGGACAGCTTTCGGAGCGAGCTATGGCCCAGGCCGATGTCTTTCGCATGATCGGCCGCCGCGCCGAAGCTGCCGGCATCCGCACGCGCATCGGGTGCCACAGCTTCCGGGCCACCGGCATCACCGAGTACCTACGCAACGGCGGCAAGCTGGAGATCGCGCAAGCGATGGCCAACCATGAGTCAGCACGGACGACTGGGCTGTACGACCGGCGCGGGGACCAGGTCAGCTTAGATGAAGTCGAACGGATCGTGATTTGAACGAGTTGCAGTCGTCAAAGGCGATCCTTTTCGCTATGGCGCACAGGCGGCTCGGGCCGACGGAGCAGCCGCGACGCACCCCGATCAAGGCTTTCGGGCTCCAATGCATTTCCGCGTAAACCTCACCGCGTCGCCGCGCCAGACGCCGGAACGGCGATGGTGCCCGCGACGCTGGCCGTGGGCGCGCGCTCGATCGAGCGCAGCTGGTAAATTTCGCGTGTGAAGACGAGTAGGAAGCCGTATGAGGCCACCAGCACTGCGACGCCGACCAGCGAGGTTTGCATCTTCAGTTTCGATACCGACAGTTCGATTTCGATCAGGCTAGGTGGTAACTTCGACAGCCTCTGGCCGCGCCAGACCTGGTAGCCGCAAAATATCACGGCTGCCATCGTAAGCAGGCTCATCAGCGCCAGCACAACGTTCGCGGCTGATATCTGCCAGCGATAGATCGCAAGTTCCACATCCCGAATTTCCGATTCCTGCGCGTAGAAGCGCCGCGCATAGGCGTCTTCCGCCGCGGTCCGGGGTTGCTGCCAGGTCGCGACCGTTTGGCGGCACGCCCGCAACTCGGCTTGGACTTCTTCGAAGCGCTGCTGGTAAATCTGCGTCCCGAGCGGCAGCGTGGGGGAAGGGGAGGATTGGGGTGCCGCATGGCTCTCGAACGCCACCAGTCCCGCAAAAACCAGCACGGCGGCAGCGCCGATCAGGACTTTACGCACGCCGGATGCTCCTTGCCGCAGGCAGCACGATATTTCGCGCACAGCGCATCGCTCTGTTGCTTTCGCTGCTCGGCGGCTTGCGCATCGCTCAGCATTGGGGCCGATGGCGGCCTCATTGTCGGCGGCGGGAGGTAGATGCCGCTGCAATCGGGCTTCGATGCGGCGGGAGCCGGTGACGACGCGGACTTCGGCGTGGTCTGCGCATATACGCTTGCCGCGCCCAAAAGCATGGCTGCGCCGAGCACGGCGCGTCGAACGTCGATCATGTTGCAAAGCCCTCCCGTATTGCATGTATGAACTTGGAGCTTCATTGTTTTTCATTCAGATCAAGTGTCGAAATCTCCATTTTCAGCATATAGCGTGGTTCCATGCTCTTGTCCTTGGGCACATGCCGCCGGTAGCTGATCGAAATCGATTCCCCGCCGACGATGTTTCTAAACCAGGCTCGGTGGTCGGGCATCGACGATTTCATCGGCTTCACATCCTTGCCGAAGCAGGCCTTCACGCCCGCCGTCAACGTATCAAAGGAGCGATGCGCGTGCTCGGCGTCGTCAGGCAGGCGCAGTTCGCATGTGTACTCGGCCGAAGTGCCGTCGGAATGTGTGCGGCATTCGGTGAGTGAGCCAGGGAAGAGCGTGCCGCGGTACGCATCCATCAGCGAATCGAACGAGCCTCGCAGATCGACGTACTGACTCGATGTGGCTGCCGTGATGGCCCTCAGGCCATCGCACAATGGCACCGTCTGCGCGGAGGCGGCCATCGCACAGACGCACGCCACGATGTAGGCCCCTGCGCGCGCCGCGCGACGCGCGGGTTGCCTAAGGATCGGAACGACGATATTCGACATAAAGGTACCACCAGGGTGCTGACCAGGAATAGGTGATGGAGACCGCGTATTCACTGCCCGCCCGTCCGCCCACGAACCGGTCCGTTAGGTCCACATAGCCACCAAGTCCATCGCGGTGCTTGCGGACTTCCATGCCGTCGCGGTCCTTAATGCAACCTTGATAGCTTTCGGCGGACTGGAGGAACTGGGCTCTTGCCTTGGGCTCGGCGTCGAGTCCCCTCTGCAGGAACCAGCTGCACGACATCGCGCTGTAGTTGTCACCGTGGATACCGATTTTGCACTCGGCGGCGCCCGGGATGCGGTAGGCGGTGGCGAAGTCTTGCTTATCTTGGTCGAGCGACTGCCCGCGTTGCTTTTTGAAATGGTCGGCCGACATCGCGCGCAGCGCGGTCAACACAGGACATGGATCCTCTGCCGCTCTCGCCGCAGTGTTCACGCAAGCAAAGGCCAGGGCCATGGCGATTGCCAAGCCTGGGCGTCCTGCGATCTTCTCAACCACGCAGCTTTCTTGCGAAGACATAGCCATCGTCCACCGCAGAATAGAGGTCGGGGAGTCTGCCCGACACGTACTCGCGCTGGGCATATTCGTAGCCCTCCCGCATGGCCCGCACCCTTACGTCAGGGCTGCCGTAGTCGTCAGGATCGAAGTAGCCCTTCGCGCTACCGCGCACGTACAGGCTTTTGGCGAAGGCGTCGATTTTCAGGTCTGCGAGGCCCATCGACACCTTGTTGCCGAGATACCAGCCGGCCAGATAGTCGGCATGCGTCTCCCAAAGGAAAGTCTTTTCCTGGAGCCGCGTCGAGTACTGGAAGGCATGAGCCCATTCGTGGGCCAGGATGCCGATCACCGCTGTTTGCCAACCGGCTGCGTGGCGAAACTTTTCAGTTGCCAGCAGCCTGACGCCCACAAGCACCTCGCTGGTGTCGCCGACCGCTAGCGTGCGCGCCTGGGGCTCGTCGCCGTCGTCGAAGAAGCCGAATCGAGGTTCGATTCGGAATAGTCGGTCGAGGAGGCGCCGCTCTTCGGGAATGTAGCGGTCGACCTCCACGATACCGCTGTCCGCGAGACGCCGCACCGTAACATCGCCGGGGCGGTTTTTCAGTCGATCAATGCCGCATACGGGAGCGACGGCCCGCGCCGGCGCAATCGGCGGCGTGGAGGGCGGCGTGAACTGACCAAACGCTGCGCGAGCGGCACACACCCCACAAGCGAGCGCCATTCCCTGCGACAGCGCGCGACGGCGTCCGAGCATCCCGTCCCCTTTGGTCGTTGTACTAAGGCACGGCTGGAATGTATCATCGGCACCCAAGTTCTCGCGCTGGATGTTTGGTCCAGTTGGCGATGATGCGACCGCTTCTCGAC
>JANOVQ010000252.1:0-4459 GCA_031417495.1 Pseudomonadota bacterium
TGATCCTCCAGCGGCGCCCCCCAGAACGCCATGATGGCGTCGCCCATGTACTTGTCGATGGTGCCTCGCCGTTCGTGAATCACCCGCGTCATTGGCGTCAGGAACTGGTTCATGAGCGCGGAGAGCTCTTTAGGATTAAGCCCTTCGGAGATCGTGGTGAAGCCCCGCACGTCGGAAAACAACACTGTCATCTCGCGACTCTCTGCCGCCAGTGAATAGGCCTCTGGATTACGTGCCATTTCGTCGACCAGAGATGGCGGAATGTATTGGCCAAAGAGGCCTGAGAGCTGGCGCTTGCCCCGCGTTTCGATGAAATACCCGTAGGACATGTTGACCACAAACATGGTCGCCAGCATCAACACGCCAGAAGCCAGCGGAAGCACGAAATCGGCCACCGACCACACCAGCAAATTGAAGCCGACATAACCGACCAGCAAGCTGAGCGCCAGCAGGGTCGCGAACAACGGGCTCAGTAACGGTGCAATGATCGCCATCACCAGTCCAAAGACCAGCAACAATAAAACTTCCGCGCCTAAGGTGTATTCGGGAAGCTGTTTGAGTTCACCGTTCAAAATGCCCGCCACGAGATTCGCGTGCACTTCCACCCCTGGGTAGACTTCATTCACCGGCGTCGAGCGGAGATCGAGCAGTCCCGGGGCGGTGGTCCCCACCAACACGATCGCGCCGCTCAGCAACGCCTTATCCACTTTGCCATGCAGAACGTCGGTGGCCGAAACATAGGGAAAGCTGCCACGTTTGCCGCGATACGGGACTAAGGTTTGCACGTTACGGTCCACCGGAATTAAGCGTTGCCCGAGCGCCAGCCATTCCAGTCCCGGATACCCGCGGCCGCCGAACAGCGGGCGCTCGAAACGCGGGACGATCTCTTTGGCGCCCAACGCCAAGCGCGCCATCTCCAGCGACAATGAGGCGTAGTAGGCACCCTCGTACTCGACCAGCATCGGGACCCGGCGGACCACCCCATCAGCATCCAGCACGGGATTGAAATGCCCACCGCCAACCGCACTGAGCTGCAATTTCTCAAGGTTGGCGCCAAAACCTTGGGCTGGCCGAAAGGCGATATTTTTGCCTGTGAAAGTTCCTTTGACGAAGCTGGCGGGCGGCAGTACGCCGCTTTTCGATATGTCCTGTCCGGCCGCGCCACTGAGGTTGAAGTAATAACCAAGCACCACCGGATACTTGCGCATGGTTTCGGCAAACAACTGGTCGTAATCCAACTGTGCACGCATGCTCGCCACACTCGCCACGTACGCGGAATCCCCTTTGAGATCGCCGGTCGCAAGATTCTCCAAGATAGTCAGGCCCGAGCTGGTATCTGGCTCCGCGAAGACGATATCGAAACCTGCCAAACCAATTTTGTAATCAGTGAACAGCTTCTCTAATAAGAGTGCGAGCTTATCCCGCCCCCACGGCCAACGTCCTTCAACGCCCAAGCTTTTTTCATCGATATCCACAATCACGATGCGTTTTTCCACGGTACCTGGCATCGTGAGATTGAGTCGCTCGTCATAGGCCAGGTTATCGAGGCGGTCGACAATTCCTAACCGTAACCAGCTCGCGGCGTGAAAGATAAATAGCAATAGCACTGCAAGGCCAAGACCGATCCGCACCGCGTGCGTGCCAAGTCTGGCAAGTAGATTCTTCATAGGGCAGCGTCTCTTACGAAGGAAGGTTTTAAGGTGTCGCCGGCCTCGACGACAAACGTCGCGCAGATGGTGCCAACCGCGCGGCTCATCGCGCGTGCAACGGCGGTGGGAGTGGCCTCCTTCAATGCTTCAGTTGCGACATAGGTTTTGCTAAACAAAGTGTGTTCGTGGCGCACCTCGCGCACCGTAAGCTCGAGCCCCGCGACCATGCTTGTACCATCCGCTGCAAACTGTTGTTCGAAACGCGTGATTCTGCCGGTAACGACGCGCTTGACCTGTGGCGAGGCCGCGGTCACTACCTGCTCCTGCAAGGCGCCCCGCAGACAGGTCGCAAGCGCCTGCTGCAACAGCTGCTCTGGGCTGTCAATCCAAAACTCGTCATGCGACAACTGAAGTGACTGACCGCCATCTCGCGTGTAGGCCAACGCACGTTCCTTATGCAGGCCGCTGGCGACCAACGGCGCGACGCGAAGTTCGCCCGGACTCACATGCCCACTTGCGGGGCTCGCCGGCATCAGTACCGTGAGCCGCAGAAAAACCTCTTCTGGCAGCGGCGCGACTGATCCGCAGGCCGCCAGCACCAATGCCAACACCGCCATGCTCAGCAGTCTCAAGGCGGAGCTTCCCGCACTGGCGCGGTCTCCGGGGCACGCAGAATCCGCGTGGGATTCGCGCGCAGCGCGCGTGCCAGCTCGTGCAGTTGGCGCGCACTGCCAGCGACGTTATACATCACGGTCTCGATGTCTTCATTGATGATTGTCGCCGTCGTGGCCATTTTGTCGAGCGCTACCCGCGCGCTATGCGCTGCCTGGGAAAGATCCCCTGCATTGTGATCGGCTAACCGGTCAAGTCGCTTTAGCGTGCGATCCAGCTCGCCTCTGGTCGACTCAAGTCCGGCGATGAGCCGCTTGAGATTAACCGCCGCTTCGTCGACATGGGTGAGAAAGCGCGTGATCCGCTGCTCGTTAGGCGCCCCCAAAATCCGCTGCAAGCTTTGTGCATTAGCATCAAGCCGCGCCAAGACTTGGGTCGCCTGCGGGGCAAGCTCATCATTTAGGCGGCGATCAAGATTGCGTACTAACGGACTCAACTCCGTCGCATGGAAAGCACTGAATTCTTCAGCTATCTGCGAGATGCGCTTATTCAAGTTACGCAGTACGGGCGCGACGCCAGTGGTCGAGAGATCGTTAAAACCCGTAGCCGCTTCGCTGAGCGCCGAGAACAAATCGACCTGCTGCACCCCGTGAATCTCGGCACCTGGCGTTAGATGTTCGGTGCTCCGCCCTTCCCGGATTTGAATTTGGACCTGGGCGATAATGCCAGCAGCCACCACTTCGGCCACACTGTCGAGCGGAATTTGCCAGTCTTCGACGACTGACAGACTCACTTTGTAGCGCATTCCATTCGCCGCTGGCTCCGGGGTCACGTCTTCAACCTGTCCCACCCGATAGCCTTCATAGAACACCCCGGTGCCAAACTTAATCCCGGTGACGTTCCCGTAGTACGCGTAGTAGCGATCACTCGGACCGGATCTCCCGGTCACAAAAAATATCAGCGTGAAAAATGCGACCAAGGCCGCGCTGACAAACAGACCAACCACCAGATAATTCACGCTATCCCGCTTCAAATCGCGCGCCCTCCTGCGCTTCCCGGCAGCGCCGCGAATCCCCACAGATCGGCCCTGGCGCTAGCCACTAGTCAACCGTCGCAGATAGTCGTCAGCAGAAATCTCTAACGGCCGTGAGCGGCGCTGGAGCAGATCTTGCACCCGCTCAATGCTTGAATTGCGCACCATCGCAGCATCACCCTGAATGAGGATGCGGCCATGATCCAACACCGTGATCCGATCCGCAATCTTAAAGGCGCTCTCGAGCTCATGGGTGACGACCACGATTGTCATGCGCAGCGAGTCGCGGAGCTTGAGGATTAAATCGTCGAGCTCCGAGGACACCACGGGATCAAGACCCGCCGAGGGTTCATCGAAGAACAACAGTTTGGGGTCCATCGCAATCGCACGTGCCAAGGCTGCACGCTTGATCATGCCGCCCGACAGCTGGGCGGGATAGAGATGTTCAAAGCCTCCCAGATTCACGACTTCAAGCTTGAGGCGCACCATGATCTGAATGGTCGTCTCATCCAGGGTGGTGTGCTCGCGCAGCGGTAACGCCACGTTCTCGCCGACGGTCAACGAGCTCAACAAGGCGCCACCTTGAAACGATACGCCCATATTCTGGCGCAGCCGATAGCGCTCATCTGCCGTACAGCGAACGGGATCCAGGCCGAGAATTCGCAAACTGCCGCTGGTCGGCGTTTTAAGTGCCAGCAGGTGGCGCAGTAAGGTACTTTTGCCAGAGCCGCTACCGCCCATGATGACCATGATCTCGCCGTAACCAACCTCCATGGAGACGCCGTCGAGGATTCGTCGCGTGCCATAACTGGCCACCAGGTCGCGGACTTCAACCGCCAAGGTGGATGGCTTGGGGGCACTCATGATCAGCGATTGAGAAAGTAAGTGAACGCCATGTCGGCCAGCACGATATAGGAAATCGACCACACCACTGAGCGCGTGGTGGCGCGTCCCACGCCCTCGGCACCACCCGCCACACTGAAACCGTTACTCACGCCGACCAGGGTCACCACCAGCGCAAAAACCACGCTCTTCAAAAGTCCTTGATTAACGTCCTCGGCAGTAATGAACGCCGTCGCTTGATCCCAGAAAGCCACCTGGCTAAGACCCAGTTCCAACTGGCAGTACACCGCGCCGCCGAACAGTGCCGCAAGGTCGGCCAATA
>JANOVQ010000253.1:0-3536 GCA_031417495.1 Pseudomonadota bacterium
AAGGGTGAAATCGTGAAATGCGGCAGCACCTGCGGCGAAGTCGCCAAGTGCGGCAACATCTGTGGTGGACAAGCAGCCTTGGCGGCCGCCAACAGCCAGCCCTCGGATGGCAAAGACCACGAAGTGGCGAAGTGCGGCAACATCTGCGCCTCCGCAGGTAAGTAAGCAAGCTCGGGCCCTTGTGCGCCGGTCACCGACGAGTCTTCGCCGGTGACCGGCGGCTGGATGGGCATTATCTTCACAGGAGCTTGCCGGCATGGCTTCCCACAGTAAACCCGCTGCCACGCGTGAACACGCCGTCAGCGCTGCCGGGCTCGGTCTGCGCCGTGCGCATTTCGACGACCTGCTCGCCGAGCTTCCGGCGGCCATCAGCTTTATGGAAGTCGCCCCGGAAAACTGGATCGATGTGGGCGGTAAAGGGGGCAAGCAATTTCGCGCGATCGCCGAGCAGATCCCGCTGGTCTGTCATGGCCTCGCGCTCAACATCGGTGGCCTGGCCCCGCTTGATGAGATCTTCCTGGGCCGGATTAAGCAATTCCTTGAGACTCACCAGGTCCGCTATTACAGCGATCACCTGAGCTACTCGGCCGATCATGGCCAGCTCTATGATTTATTACCGATCCCCTTCACGTGGGATGCGGTGCACCATGTCGCGCTGCGCATCCGTCAAGTGCAGGACATCCTTGAGCGCCCAATCGCGATCGAGAACGTGTCGTACTACGCAGCACCGGGCCAGGAGATTGCCGAGATCGATTTCATCAACGCGGTGCTCGAAGAAGCGGATTGTTTGCTCCATCTCGACATTAACAATATTTATGTCAACAGCGTGAATCACGGTTTCGACGCGCGCGAGTTCCTGTGCGCCCTACCGGGACAGCGCATTGCCTACGCGCATATCGCCGGTCATTTCAAACGCGCGGAGGATCTGATTATCGATACCCATGGTGCGGATGTGATCGAACCGGTGTGGGAATTGCTTGAGCTCGCTTATCGTGAGTTCGGAGTTTTCCCAACTTTGCTCGAACGAGATTTCGATCTGCCAGCGCTGGCAGACATGCTGCCGGAAGTCGCGCAGATCCGCGCGATTCAGGAAAAATTTGCGGTGATCTCCAGTGGCTATGCCCGCCAGCAACCCGCTTAAGTCGTTCGCTCGCACTCAGCTGCAGTTCACCCAGCACCTGCGGGCACCGGAAGCAGTGATGGCGCCGGTGGATGTGCCGGCCGCGCGGATGGCGGTCTATCGCGAACTGGTGTACGGCAACATTGAACGGATGATCGCGAATCTATTTCCGGTCTTGCGCAAAATTACCGCAGACGAGGCGTGGTTTGCGCTGGTGCAGGATTTCTTTCAACGCCACCAATGCCGGGCAGGTTTGTTTACCAAGGTGCCGCAGGAGTTCGTGCAGTTCATGGAGCAGGAGCGGGATCTCGCACAGGATCCGCCCTGTGTCCTCGAGCTCGTGCAATACGAGGCGATTGATTATGCGGTCACGATCGATCCGCGCGAGATTAATCGGGCAGGTGTGGACCCCGACGGCGATTTGCTCGCCGAGGTGCCGGTGCTGAATCCAATTGCGCGTCTGCTCGCGTATCAATTTCCCGTGCACAGGATAAGTCCAGGTTTCATCCCCGACGTGCCGCCAGAAGTTCCAACCTATCTCGTGGTATGCCGTGATCGTGAAGACAAGATTGGCTTCATCGATCTCAACCCAGTAGCTGCGCGGCTGCTCGAACTGATCCAGCAAGATCACCGGATCACGGGCCGCGGACTATTGGAACGAATCGCGCTCGAGCTCGCGCACCCCGATCCCGAAGCGGTGGTGGTGGGCGGGCGCGAGATTCTAGAACGCCTGAGAGTGCGCGACGTGCTGCTCGGCACGCGCGCGGCATAAATCCCTCAGAACACCACCGGCAGCTCAAGGTAACTGCGATAGATAAAATCGCGGTGTTGCAGCAGCAGCGGTGAGAGCGCGGTCTGGACTTCCGGATCGGGATTTGAATAGCTAGCCCGAAAACCCGTCACCATCGGACACAACTCAGGAGGCATCGGCGCCAGCATGGTCGCGAAAGTCGTCCAATAAATATCGAGCGCCGAGAGCCGTGAGCCGCAGAAGTAGGCGCGACCGGCATCGTACTGGCGTTCCAATTGGCGCGCCAAGGCCCGCACGGTGCGCGCCATCCGGCCAGCGGCTGCGGCGCCATCCGCCTCGGTATAACGGTATTTCGCGCCGACGTGTTGCCAGAATCCGCGGCTCGGATCGGTGGCCGGTAGGACCGCTAGCGTGCGATGGAGGATGGCGAGACGCTTGGTCCAGGCAAAACCATTTTCCCCCGCCAATTCGTTGCACAGGCCGAACATCAGCGCGCGGTCTTCCACGTCCTCGGGAATGAGCGGCGGATTCGGCTGCAGGCGCTCCGCGAGATTCAGCTGATCGATCCAACTTGCGCGTGGACGTTCGTCATTCCAAATCGCGACGGGTGCGCTGGCTTGCCCGGTCCATTCCAGCAATTCCTGATCGGCGCCCTCAGCGCCAAATTCCAAATCCGAACGTCCCGCACTGGCGGTGACCACCGAGGCATAGGGAATTTTTTTAACATAGAAGAGGCCTTTGCAGGCTTCGCGCCAAGGGCCGGGTACCGCATAGGCGCCGAGGACTAAGCGCAAGCCGGATCGTTGGCGCGCTTCGGCGATCGAGAGGTAGGAAATTTTGATGTCGGAAAATTGGATCTCTTGGCTCATGGTCGCTCCTAAAGGGGGCAGTGGGGGCGTGCAAAGACTGATTGTGCCTCAGCGCGCTGCGCGCGGAAACTCCTCGCCACCTTTGGCTTGACGACGCATGGCGCCGGCGACACACTCCGCGGGCCCAATCGATTTCTCGCCCACTCAATGGAGGTTTCGCGATGATTAAGCTCTACGGATTCGCTATCAGCAATTATTACAATATGGTCAAGCTCACCCTGGAAGAAAAGGGTATCGCGTACCAGGAAGTTTCGGCCATGCCAAGCCAGGAAAGTGATTACAAGGCCAAGAGCCCTATGGGCAAAGTGCCGTGCATCGAAACCGAACAAGGCTTCCTGTCCGAAACCGCGGCAATCCTGGATTATCTTGAGGAACTCAAACCAACGCCGCGCATGTACCCCGCGGACGCTTTTGCGCGCGCCAAGGTACGCGAAATCATGCGCGTCACTGAACTCTATATCGAACTTGCGGCACGCCGCCATTTCCAACACCTCTTTTTCGGTGCCCCGCGTAACGAAGTCGCTTTTGAGGAAGCGAAGCCGGTCATTCAAAATGGCGTCAACGCGCTGTCCCAGCTGGTAAGCGCGAAGCCTTATTTGTGCGGGACTGAAATGACTTACGCCGACATCGTCGCCTACCATACTTTCGGGTACGCCAACATGGTGACCACCAAACTCTATGAGTGGGACATCGTTGCCGCAGTGCCTGGCATGAAGGATGCTCTCGCGGCGGTGGCGGCGCGGCCAACTTCGAAGAAGGTCGACGGTGATCAACAAGCGGCCCTCGCGGCGGCGGA
>JANOVQ010000254.1:0-2106 GCA_031417495.1 Pseudomonadota bacterium
CCTTCGCTTTGATAGTGGTATCGCTGACCACTCTATTGATCTCGTAAGCCATGTCATAGAGATCCTTGTCCATCGGGGCCTGCCACATCGAACGTGTGGCACCAAACGCTTGATCGTACTTTTTGCGATTGGCGCCGAGGCCGTTGTTGAGCGCGACCGCAAACTGGTCGGTTACCGTCAACAGAGAAGTGAGCCGCCCATCAACCGCCACTGCTGACCAGGTGCGCTCTCCACCCTGGATGATCGCCGACTTGGCGGTCGCGACCGCGACTTGATCCGCGGTCATGAGCGGATTCGCACGCAACTGCGCGATCACGGTGTCGTACTCGATGCCATTCCAGTTTACGTACTCTTCCGAGGCTGCAATCGCCGTAGCCTTACCCTGCCACAGTTTGTAGATCTCCAGCGTCGCCATGTTGCAGCCGTCGTAACCGACGACGTCGATGAACCCGAGCTGCGGAATCGCCGCCTTCATCTCGTGGTAATCGAGCGTGTCGAGACTCGTGTCGTCCTCCATGACCCAACCCGGGTGCCAATTCCAGCCATGCCCCCAGAAGTAGAGCACGTAGTGGTCGGCCGGGAGATTGGATTTCGTCCAGGCGACGAAATCGATCAGCGTCTGGGGATCGCCGAAGTTTCGCTCGCCCCAGTCGGCTACCGCGCTCGGCGCATCGGCAACGATACCTTGCGTGACGTAGTAGAGCTTGGTTGTCTGCCAGTCGCCGCGACTTGTGTCGTAGCCGGGTCCACGATCAGCCAACGCGACAATATTTATATTGGCGTCCGAACCGGCGAGACCCAGTTCGAGCTCGATGTCCTTGACGATGTAATCCTCGAGATTGTTGTCCCCCGACATGTAGACCATGATCGTCCAGCGGGCTTGCGGGGCGGGCGGCGCGGCATGCGCGACATTCACGAGTAAGCCGGAGAACACGATTCCGGTTACTAACCACGACAGTGTTTTCATGGACGCTCCTTGATGTCTTATGTGCAGGTCGATTCAAACTCGGGGGACTGACGCCGCCCCAAATGACCATGACGGCTTTCGACTCTTACGGTACCACATATCGCGATTATGTGGTCTCCCACCGGGCGCCTGACGTTTGAGTTCAGCGGCGGCGCGAAGCGCCGTCAGCTGCATGCTGTTGTCAGGCTGTAAGTTGTCAATAAGCTGCGTAAATCGTCTTACCTTCCTTGATGGTTTCGACGATTTTGATTTTGTTGATCGTCGCCGGCTCCACAGTCAGCGGGTTCTTATCGAGGATGACTAAGTCGGCTAACTTACCCACTTCGAGCGAGCCTTTGGTGTTCTCCTCGAAATGCTGATACGCGGGCCAGAGTGTCATGGCCTTGAGCGCGACGAGCGGTGTGAGGCGATGCTGCGGGCCGAGGACGTGGCCGCTGCGCGTGGTGCGGTTCACGGCGGTCGCGAGCAACTGCATCGAGTCGGGAAAAATCACCGGCGCGTCGGAATGGATGCTGAATTTCATGTTGTTCTCCAGGAACCAGCCGGTGGGCGAAATGTTCTCGGCGCGTTCCGGGCCGACGACCGATTCGCGATGCCAGTCGCCCCAGTTGAACGTGTGCAGCGGGAACTCCGCCGGGAAAAGTCCGAGTTCCTTGATGGCCGGCACCTGATCGGCGCGAATGAAATGCCCGTGGATGATCGTCGTGCGGCGGTCGTCACCGGGATAGGCGGACTGTGCCGCGCGCACCGTCTTGATGAGTTGGTCGATTGCCGCGTCACCGGCGCAATGGGCGAATACCTGCCAGTTGTTTTCATAAGCCAGCATCATCCACTTGCTCAATTCTTCGTCAGTGAATGCGGGATAGCCGTGGTAATCCGCTTCCTGGCTTTCTGGCACCTTGAAATACGGTTGTGTGAGCCAGGCGGTCCTGCCCTGCGGCGAACCGTCCAGCGTCAGCTTGATGCCGCCGAGACGAAAATGGTTCGAGTAACTGCGTGACATCAGCGGGCCATGCAGCACCGGCACATCGCCGAGCGTGGAGAGGTCGGGATACGCCACGACATCTATCTTGAATTTCCCCGCCTCGGCCAGAGCAGAAAAAGTGGTCACCTGCCCTGCCATGGTTCTGCCGTCCTGC
>JANOVQ010000255.1:0-1917 GCA_031417495.1 Pseudomonadota bacterium
GCCATTCAAGGGCTACTTCACCGATCCGGAGCGCGCCGAAGCCGGGATTAAACTCGTGCTCAGCGCCAAGAAGGTCACCGATTACGAGTTGACGGCCTGCGCCCGTGATGGCAAGCAAACCGTGGTGTCCTACAACGCGACCACCTTCTACGATCGGGGCCGGACACTGCAGGGTGTTTTCGCGGCAGCGCGCGATGTCACGGAGCGCAAGCGGGTGGAGGCAGAACTCCAGCAGGCCAAGGCCATGGCCGAGACCGCCAGTCAGACCAAGTCGGACTTTCTGGCAAGCATGAGCCATGAAATCCGCACGCCGATGAACGCGATCGTCGGCATCGCGGATCTGCTTGCTAAAACTCCGCTTTCTGCGGAGCAATTCAAATATGTGCAGATCTTTCGCCGTGCCGGCGACAACCTGCTCAATCTCATTAATGACATCCTCGATCTCTCCAAAGTCGAAGCCTCGCAGCTCGAGCTCGAACGAACCGGGTTCTCGTTGAAGGATCTGCTGGAGAAGGTGACCGAAATGATGGGGTTAAGGGCGCAGGAGAAGGGACTGTCCCTGGTGTGCGAAATCGCGCCGAACGTACCCACCGACCTGATCGGCGACCCGACCCGGCTGCGGCAGGTGGCGCTCAACCTGCTTGGCAACGCGATCAAATTTACCGAGTCCGGTGAAGTAGCGCTGCGCGTCACCACGGACGCCGACTCCGCGGACCCAGCTGCGTTGCGGTTCACGATCACCGACACCGGCATCGGCATTGCCGCCGAGAATGTGAGTGCGGTGTTCGAGCGATTCACCCAGGCCGACTCTTCCACGACGCGCAGGTACGGCGGCTCGGGGCTAGGGCTCACGATCTCGAAGCGCCTGGTGGAATTGATGGGCGGGCGAATCTGGGTCGAGAGCCGGGTCGACCAAGGCAGTGTATTTTCTTTCACCGTACCGTTGGAAATCTGGGCCGGAGCGACAGGGTGGGCGGCGTTGCCGGCGAGCACCGGGAGCGAACCGCCGTTGGCCGCACTCAAGGTCCTTTTAGTCGAGGATTCGCCCGACAATCGCACCATCACGACGGCCTATCTGAGGGACACCCCGTACGAAGTTGACATTGCTGAAAACGGGGCCATCGCCTGTGACATGTTCAGAGCCGGGCACTATGACCTGGTCCTGATGGACCGGCAAATGGCGGTCATGGACGGATTGACCGCGACGCGAACTATCCGGCAGTGGGAACAGGCGAACCAGCGGCGGGCCACGCCGATCATCGCGTTGACCGCGTCCGGTATGAAAGGTGACCGGGAACAGTGTCTCGCGGCGGGGTGCACCGCCTACCTGACGAAGCCCATCAAGGAGGAAGAACTGCTGCAGGCCATCAAACAGCATTCCACCGCCCGTCCACCATCGGAAGACGCAAGCGGCCGCAACGCTACGATCCTGATCCGTGTCGATCCAAAATTCGCGGATCTGTGCCCGGTATTTCTGGACAACCGGAGGCAGGACCTCGTCACGATACTCGACGCGCTGAATCGCGGAGACTTCGCAACCATCGAGAGTCTCGGGCACGACATGAAGGGTACCGGCGCCAGTTATGGGTTTCAGGCCATCACGGATATCGGTGCGACTCTTGAGCAGGTAGCCGCGGGCGCAGACAGCGCTGCGTCGCGTAAGTGTGTGGCCGACTTGGCGAACTACCTGGATCGTGTCGAGATCGTCTGTGACTAGGCGCCGGTCCGGCTGGGAATACGCCGATTGCGATCTACGGGCGACGGCTTACCTTCGACCTCGTCGGACTTCGTGCGGGGTGAATCACACTTGGCAAATGCGGAGCAGGCAACACTGGGGGGGCTGATTCCGCATCCATTCGGGATGGCATTTCTGATTCGAAAATACCGAATGGAACGCCCCAGCGCGACGTTGCGGAT
>JANOVQ010000256.1:0-3498 GCA_031417495.1 Pseudomonadota bacterium
CCGGCAACTCAGTGAATTGCGCGAGTCCAAGGGCCGCGTGCAGATTACTTAAAGCAAAATTATAGCCACTGCGCGGGATATCACTGGTGGGATTGAGATCGGCATTCGGCAGTCGGAAGGTCGCTTGCTGGATGCCGTAACGACGCAGCGGTCGCAGCGCTTCAAGGTCGGGCTCACGTCGGCACAGGAGCGCCCCACCTTCACCCAGCGACAACTGGTTCACCGCATAGAACGAGAGGACGGTGTAATCGCTCGGCGTGCTGCCGAGCGCGCGCCCGCGATACTCGCCGCCGAAGGCCGCGGCAGCATCTTCAATTAACGTGAGGCCGTGCGCATCAGCGAAAGTTCGCAGTTCGGCGAGCGGGCCGAGGTCGCCCCCCCAGTGATAAGTCACGATGGCTTTGGTGCGCGCCGTCACGCGATCCGCGAGCGCTGCGGTGTTGAGCATGCCAGTCATCGGATCCACATCGCACCACACGGGTCGTACCTGCAGCGCCGCGAGCGGCATGCTGGTGGCGAGGCACACCAGTGGCGAGAGCAGCACTTCATCGCCGGGCGCAACGTCCGCGCCGCGTAAAGCCAGGGTCAAGGCACCTGAGCGGTCGTTCGTCGCGAGGACGCGGGGCGTGCCCAGATAGCGGCCAAGCGCCTGCTCGAAATCGCCCACCTGCGCGCCACTCGCCAACTGACCATTGGCGAGGAGTGCGCTTAGCGTCGGCAGCGCACTCGTCACCGGTGACGTACGGAACAACGGGACGGGGAACTCACCAGCCACGCTTGATCACGTCGACAATTCTCGCGCGTGCGGCATCGTCGACCCACCAACCGCACGGGAGATGCAGCATGCGCGTGTAAAAACGATCCAGGCCAGGCAATTCGCGGCGACTGGCCTGGAACACCGCATGCAGATCGTTGCGGCGATGGGCTTTGGAACTCGCAATGCCCTGCGCGGCCAGCAGCGACGCGAGTGCCGCTGGACGATCGGTCAGCACCGTATAAAACCAATAGGAAGGTTCGGTTGCGGCATCCCACCGACAAAGATCGAGTCCGGGCACGTTGGCCAGCGCGCGATCAAAGTAACGGCCGTTGTCGATATGGCGTGCGATCAGTGGCGCGATATAGTCGAGCTGGACGAGCCCGATCGTCGCCGTGACATTGTTCATGTGATATTTGTAGCCGACTTCTTGCACATCCACGTCGGTGCGCGAGACTGCGCGGTCAATGCCGAACCAGCGTAAACGACGGCCGCGCGCCAGCATGTCCGGATTCCGACAGCTCAACATGCCGCCATCGACGGTGGTCAGGTGCTTGATCGCTTGCAGAGAAAACATCACGAAATCCGAATGAGAGCCGAGCACACGACCAGCATAGCGCGCACCAAGCGCATGCGCGGCATCCTCGATCACCGGCAGGCCATGGCGGGCGGCCAACGCGTTGATCGCCGCGATCTCAGCGGGGATGCCACCGTAGTGGACCACCACAATGGCGCGCGTGCGCGGGGTGATGCGGGCTTCGATGGTCGCCGCTGTTAAATTGCCGTTGTGCGGATCGACATCCGCCCAGACTGGGATTCCGCCCGCGTGCAGAATCGCGAGATTGGTCGGCTCGGCCGTCATTGCGGTGGAGATGACCTCGTCCCCCGCCTGCACACCAGCCAGCAGCAGTGCGGTATGCAGCGCTGCGGTCCCCGAATAAAAGGACAAACAATGGGGCGCGCCGACGAGGCGCCCGAAACCTGCCTCAAACTCCGCAACCGGTGGACCTTCGCTGATCTCGCCGCTGTAGAGCACCGCTTCGAGGCGCGGCAATAGGGCTTCGCGCGGTGCCAGGCCCACCTTGAAGAGCGGAACCGTCGGGGGCTCAGAATTTCGCGAACTCGCCATCAGTCATCTCGAGAATTTCAAATTCGTGATCGGCTAAGGCAATCATGCGCTTGATCTCGGGCATATCGGTTACATGCTCGGCGGAATCAAATTCGCGTTCCAATTCGAGATGGCGCGCCTTGCTCCACCAGGGCTCGACCTTGTAATAATCGCCGCAGTCACGCACGCGCACGAGTTCCTCTTCCGAGACCAGGATCTCGTGCAGTTTCTCGCCGGGGAGGATCCCGATCACTTTATAATCACAAGCCTGCCCGGCTTCTGCGGCCAGTACACAGGCGATATCGGTGACTTTTGCCGCCTGCGCCTTGCGCACGAACACTTCGCCCCCTTGGGTGTTTTCAGCGGCGTACAGCACGAGATCGATGGCCTCGTTCAACGTCAGCAGGAAGCGCGTCATGCGTTCATCCGTGATCGTCAGCGTTTGCCCGAGCGCCAATTGACGCCGAAAGAACGGCACCACCGAACCGCGCGAACGCAGCACATTGCCATAGCGCACACAGCAGAGCTTGGTGCCGCGATTCGCGCGCGAAAGATTTCCGCGTAACACTAAACGTTCCTGCAGGGCCTTGGTCATGCCCATGACATTGACCGGCTTAACTGCTTTGTCGGTGCTGATCATCACGAAGCATTCCACGTGATGGCGGATTGCAGCATCGACGAGATTCTCCGCACCCAGCACATTAGTCTTGATCGCCTCGTGCGGATGATGTTCGCAGGCGGGCACCTGTTTCAAGGCCGCCGCATGAAAGACGATATCGATGCCGTGCATTGCCTCATCCACGACCTTGTGATCGCGGATATCGCCGATGACGAGCGAGAGATCCGCACGTCCCTGATAGAACACGCGCATGTCGTATTGCTTTTTCTCGTCGCGGGAGAGCACGCGCACTTCTTTGACCCCCGCATTCAGCAGCCGCCGGACCACGAAATTGCCGAAAGAGCCCGTGCCACCGGTCACGAGTACCCGTTTCTCGCTGTAATTCATCGTGTATGAGACCGCTCCTCGCGGATTCTTGACGCGGATACGCCGTTCTTCGAGGGCAATGCAAGCTTCGCGCCAATCCGGGACAGGCAAGGACAAGGAACGCACCGAGCGCGGTAACGCTCGGGCCCCCGGCGACAACAGCGCGCAACCCCAACAGCTTTGCTGGATCCGGCCGCTAAGAATTTTCGCTGGGCTGCGCGACCGCGCACGGCCGACTCACATCAGTGAACCAATCACGGGGTAAATGAATGAACTCTATGCCACATAGTGCGCTTACCGGTGCTGCCCAATACCGCAAAGTGGGTGTTCAATCGAATGTTGAAACGGCTACGCCGCACAAACTGATTGAGATGTTGCTGGAGGGTGCACTCGGCAAATTGCATCTCGCGCGCGGCTTGATGGAGAAGAAGCAAGTCGCCGCCAAGGGCGAACAAATCTCATGGGCGCTGTCGATTATCGACGGACTCAAAGCAGCGCTCGATCTGCAAAACGGCGGCGAAATCGCGGCCAATCTAGATGCGTTGTATGACTATCTGATGCGCCGGTTGGTGATTGCAAATCTCGACAATGATGTCAGCGCGATCGATGAAGTGGCGCGCTTGCTGGGCGAAGTTCGCCAGGGCTGGATCG
>JANOVQ010000257.1:0-3192 GCA_031417495.1 Pseudomonadota bacterium
CAAGGTCGCGCTGAAGATTCTGACGCGGCAACGGGACACCCAGGCAACCCTGGACCAATTTTTTGCCGAGGCCCGGGCGGTGGCCAAAATCGCCCACGCGCAGGTGGTGCCGCTCTTCGAAGCCGGCAGTGAGCAAGGTCTGCCCTACCTCGTCTTCGAAATTGTGGATGGCGTACCGCTCAAGGAATTTCTCAAGTCATCGAACCTCGACGTGCCGAGCGCGTGCGCGAAGTTCAAGCAGATTGTGGAAGGCGTGGCGGCTGCCCATGCCTTGGGCATCGCCCACTTGGACCTCTCCCCGAATAACGTGTTGGTTGATCCACGCGGGACCATGCGCGTCATGGACTTCGGGCTGTCTCGCTTCGTCGCGACCAGCAAGAGAATCGATAGCGAAGACGATGTGCAGGGGACGCCCCGCTACATGAGCCCCGAGCATTTTGCCGGCGCACCGTTGGACATGCGCACGGATGTTTTTGCGCTAGGATTAATTTTTTACGAGCTGTTGGTCGGGCGACCTGCCGCGAATGCACAAAAGCTGCGGGAACTCGTCACGCAAATTGAAGAGACCCAGTTCGATTGGCTGGCACTGGAAGAACGCGGGACGCCGCCGGAAATCATCAGCGTGATTCGTGACGCCTTGTCCTATGCGCCTGGGCACCGCTTCAAGCAGGCGGGCGAGATGCTGGGCGCGATACAAGAGGCCGAAGCGACTGCCGCGGCGCGCGAAAACGGCGATCTCGCGGTCAAGTTTTTATTACGACGCTTGCAACGTCGGCCAGAATTCCCGGCCTTTTCGAACAGCATTAACGAGATCAACCGGTTGACCGAGGAGAACAGTCAATCTGGATTGAATGAGCTGGCCGCTGTCGTGATGCGCGACTTCAGTTTGACCAATCGTCTCTTGAAGGTGGCCAACTCGGCATTCTTCGCGCGTGCAGATGAGGGGGCAACCACGATTCTCCACGCGATTTCGCGAGTTGGCACGAAAACCGTCCGCCTGCTTTGCAATGGCCTGCTGATGTTCGAGCACTTGCAGGGCGATAATCCGCTGTTGCAGGACGCGCTGGTCGAATCCTTTGTCTCGGGGCTACTGGGTCGCTTGCTCGGACTACAGCTATGCCGGGAACTCGCCGAAGAAGCTTTCGTGGCGGCGATGTTCAATCGCCTCGGGCGGAACCTGTTGATCTATTATCTCGACGACGAGTACGCGGAAATCTTGCAGCGCGTGCAACGCGGCGTGCCCCTCCTGCAAGCGGAGCGCGCGATCCTAGGGACCACCAGCAGCCAAGTCGGGGCGGCCGTCGCGGCTGCGTGGAAATTCGCGCCGGGGCTGATTGCCAGCATGGCGTCGTTGTCCACAGGGCAGTTACCAGCGCCGGCCCATGAGGTTGAACGAATGCGCTATCTCGCGCATTTCCCCAATGAGTTATGCGCGATGGCTGCGGGTAACGATTCGGCGACGTCCTTGGTCCAATTGGAACAATTGGCGCAGCGTTTCCACCGGGTCTTTCGCACCAACCCAGCCGATCTCGCTGATGCGCTGACCCTTGCGCTGGAGAAGTTCGTCGAAATTTCACCCACCTTGGGGATCGCATCTGAGACCAATGGCTTTTGCGCGCGAACGCGTGCATTTCTCGCCGCGTATCAATCAGCCCAGCTGGAACTCAGTGCGAACGAGGTGGCTGAGGCCTGCTAACTCGAGCGCTGCGCGCAAGCGCGCCATTTTATTTTCTGCGCGCTACCTGCGGCTTGCCCGCAGCAGTTCTTGCTTTGAGCACCCGTTTTTTCGGCACGGCCGCGACTTGCGAATCCCACACCCCTTGCGCTTCCTCCCAGCCGACCACGGCGAGGGCACTGCCATCCGCGTTAATGAATTTCAAGGGACCGAGGAAGGTCATATAGAACTCGCTGGCCAGGGGGAAATACGTCTTGTCGTGGCGCGCGTTGCACGATTCATAACCATAGCCGGGGGCGAGCGCCGTTGCGCCGCCTTCTCCGTGACCTCCGCGGACTTCCATTTTGCCCTTCGTGAGCAGGTATTCGCCGGGACCGATGTGTACATGGGGCGCAAAGGAGGAGCCTTTAGGACAGTCGAAAATAGCAGTCCAGGCCCCCACCTCCGGCGAGACATGCAGCAATTTCCAGCGAATTCCGCCTTGCGAAAACTGCGCCGGGAACGGCATCCAGGGTGCGCTATCGATCTGCACATATTCCTGATTGATTTTAGGTTTCAGCATGTCTCCTCCAATTGGTGCGCTTGAGTATTCGTAGCGGTTTCATAGCATAGCCAGTGCATGGGACGCAAATACAAGATTGAATCAATGCGCGTGCGGTGAAGTGAGGGTGCAGGCATGACGACTGTCGCTTACCTCAATTTGCAAGGTGGTATGGCCGATGCCGAATTTTTCCCGCATGCGTGCGGCAATCTCGTCCAGCCTGAGATCGCCCGGATGCCCCCGGGGCATCACCAAGTGCGCGGTGAGTGCGGTGTCGGTGGTACTTAACGCCCAGATGTGCAGATCGTGCACCGCCGCCACATCCGGCTCCGCGGCCAGCACAGTCTCGACCGCCGTGATTGCAATCTTGCGGGGCACGCCATGCAGCCCGAGCAGGGCCGCGTCGCGTAGCAGCCGCCAGGTAGTCGCCAGGATCACCCCCACAATGAGTAAAGTGGTAAGTGGATCGAGCCACCGCCAGCCGGTACGCAGCATCGCGAAGCCTGCGAGACACACGCCGAGAGACACCGCAGCATCACCCAGCAAATGGAGATATGCGCCGCGCGCATTGAGATCATGCTGATGGTCGTGGCGAAAAAGCAGGGCCGACAGGCCGTTCACTAAAATGCCCACGGCGGCAACGAGCCAGATCGTTTCGCCATCCACCGCCGGCGGCGACCACAGGCGTTGGAGGGCCTCCCACGCGAGCCCACCGCAGGCCAGCAACAGCAGACTGGCATTGCAGAAGGCGGCGTAAATCGTGGTGCTGCGCAGGCCGTAGGTAAAGCGCTCGGTGGCGGGCCGCAGCGCCAGCCATGCGCCACCCCAGGCGATCACCAGGGTTGCCACATCGGCGAGATTGTGGAGGGCGTCCGCGATCAAAGCCGCCGAACCAGCCTGCACCCCAAACCAGGTCTCACCTGCACTAAAACTCAAGTTGAGTCCGATCGCGAGCAGAAAGCGCTGCCCGCCGTGG
>JANOVQ010000258.1:0-3360 GCA_031417495.1 Pseudomonadota bacterium
CGACGACACGCTCGAGGGAGGAGGCTCCGAATGCTTCGTTCAATAAAACCCAGCCGCGCACTGCTTAAGCGTGCCTTCTCGTTTGCGCTGGGGCTGCTCGCAAGCAGCCCGCTGAGCGCAAATCCCCAAGGCATGGAGGTAATCACCGGCACAGTCGCCAGTGCCACGCCCAATACGCAGACGTTAGAGATCACCAACTCGCCAGGCGCGATTCTTAACTGGCAGGGTTTCGATATCGGCACCGGCGAAGTCACGCGCTTTATCCAACAGGACGTCACCAGCGCGGTGTTGAATCGGGTTACCACGCAGAACTCTTCGGAGATTTTTGGTCAGCTCCTCTCGAACGGTCAAGTGTTCCTGATCAACTCCGCCGGCATTTTGATCGGCCGCGATGCGGTGGTCGATACCGCCGGCATGGTGCTCTCCACCCTGAACATCAAGGATGCCGATTTCACTGCCGGGCATTACAAGTTCGAAGGCGGCGCCACCAGCGCTCCCATCACGAATCACGGGTATCTTAAATCCGCGCCAAACGGCGAAATCATCCTCATCGCGCCCAAGATCCTGAATTCGCCGCTCGAAGGTAACGCCAAGAGCGGCCTGATCGAAAGTGAAAACGGGGATCTCGTCCTCGCCGCCGGTTTCGCATTGACCATTTCGAGCCTGGACGATCCGGACGTGAGCTTCGAAGTGCAGGCGCCGGAGAATGAGGTCATCAACATTGGCCAATTGCTGGCCAAGGGCGGCACCGCGAGCGTGCTGGCCGGGACCATCCGGCATTCGGGCGAGATCAATGCGGATTCGTTAACCGTTGATGACACCGGGCACATTCGGCTGGTCGCGTCCACCAGCGTGACCACCACCGCGCAAAGCAAGATCTCCGCGCAGGGTGCTGCAGGACTCGCCGGCGGGCAGGTAGAAATCGAAGGTGCCCAGGTCGCGCTCAGTGGCGAAGTGCAAGCATCAGGCGATACGGCGGGCGGCACGATCCACGTATTGGGTGACGAAGTGGAACTGACGGGCGCCACGCTCGCCGCGGATGCGACGCAGGGTGCCGCTGGCCAGATTCGCGTGGGGGGTGAATACCAGGGCGGCGCGGCGTTGCGCGCAGCCGAGACCACCAAAGTGGACAGCGCGAGCCGCTTGACGGCGAACGCCGGTGAGAATGGCGACGGTGGCAAGGTGGTGGTGTGGTCCAACCAGGAGACCGATTTCAAAGGCGCCGCGCAAGCGCGTGGTGGTCTGCAGGGCGGCAATGGCGGTCTGATCGAAGTGTCCGGTAAGGAAATCCTGCGCTTCACCGGCAATGCCGACGTGGGTGCACCGGCCGGCGAGGCGGGCACTTTGCTGCTCGATCCTCGCGTTATTTTCATCGTGAATGGCGGCGCTACGGTGTCGGTCAGCGACGCGACTGCCGCGTTGGGTTATCAGCTCGGCGGCAACCTTACGAGTCTCTTCACGTTAGCGAACGGCAACATCGTCGTGATCAATCAGGGCGCCGATGTCGGCGGGTTCACCGATGCCGGCAAGGTGTTGTTGTTCAATACCTTCGGCACCCAGCTCGGCAGCATCGCGGGTAACGCGCTCAATGAGCGCCTGGGCGCATTCGGCTTCTTTAACGCCACCGCAGGTAATCTATTGTTCTTAAGCCCACTCGCTTCGGCGGGCGGCTTGGCCCAGGCCGGCGCGCTGATCCTTTTCAATATCGTGAACGGCACGGAAATCGGGCGGACATCCGGCACCAGCGCAAATGAGAATTTCGCGCAATTCGGCGTCACTCCGATCGGCGCGAATTTCGTGGTCGGCAGCCCGCTCGCCGATGTCAATGGATTGGACTCCGGCTCAGTAGTCACCGTCAGTGGAGTAAGCGGGCTCGCGCTGGGACGCATCTCTGGCGCCGCAGCCGGCGATCTGTTTGGGAATAATGTCAGCACTTTCGCGACGGCGCCCGACACCTTCCGCGTCGTGGCGACCGGCGCCGATATCGGCGGTATTGTCAACGCAGGCACGGTGGTCGTCGGCAGTGCGCTTACTGGCCTCGAGCTTGGCCGCACTTCCGGCCAGAGTACCAATGAGGGCTATGGCGGCAATATCGCCTTCGATGTGTTTGGCCAGGCGCCTCCCGGCACAATGATTATTTTCAGTTCCTCCGCAGATCTCGGCGGAACTGGCAATGGCTTCGATAACGCTGGCACCGTGGTCCTCGTGAACAAGGCGACCGGGGCAGAAATTGGACGCACCAACGGCCTCGTAGCAGGCGATCAGCTCGGCTCTTTCGCCCCCCTGATGAGGGCCAGCGGGAACTACTTTCTGCAGGTACCCAATGCCACCATCGGTGGCAATGCGTCGGCCGGGTCGTTGATCCTGGTCAATGGCGCGACCGGCACGCGGATTGGCTCAGTGGATGGGACGGCAGCGAATGAGTTTCTCGGCACGAACGTCGATAACTTCACTCTCGGGGGTGGCGACGTCTTGTTGACAAGCGTCAACCACGATAACCCGGGCATTGGCGCGACCAACGATTTGGCCGGCGGCATTTTCTTCGTCGCCGATGTGAATCTCGGCGGCGGGAACATCCTGCGCGGCGCCACCCTGGGCCAGAGTCAGAACGAGTTTTTCGGTAGCGGCGGCATTCAGGGAGTGACCGGCACCGGGTTTATTTATACGAGTGCGAGCGCCGACAGCGGTGGCTTCACTGATAATGGCGCGGTGATCATGGTCGATCGCTTGACCGGCCTACTCCTCGGTCGGGTGGATGGCACCAGTAACAATGAATTCCTGGGCGGGCAGGGCATCCTCCTGCGCTCCAACGGCAATTACTTCATCCGGAGTATCTTTTTCGACACGGCTGGCGGTTTATCCGATGCCGGAAGTGTCATTCTGGCCGATGGCACTAACGGCAACTTGCTTGGCCGCTTCGATGGCAATGCTGCCGGTGAGCAATTCGGCGCCTCCCTCAATTTTGCGCCGCCGTTCGTTTTTGGGTTCCCCACCAACGGTGACATCATCGTCGCCGCGACTGGCCACAACGGCGGCGCTGGCATCATCGCGCAACTGAAACCGGATGCCATTGGCGCGACCCTTGTGCGCGGCCGTATCGATGGCACCGCGATTGGTGATCTCAACGGCAGCTCCTTGGTGTTCCGGCCGTTCGGCAATTACCTGGTGCTGGCACCGAATGCGGATGTCAGTGGGGTGGTTGACGCCGGGTCCGTGTTTGCCGTCGATGACGTCACCGGCGCGACCGTCAGCCGGATTGATGGCACCGCCGTGAATGAACGACTTGGCACAACGGTCCAGACCAATATTTTCGACACCTTGGGCGGCACCCTGGCCGACACCTACGCCATTTTGAGTCCC
>JANOVQ010000259.1:0-5169 GCA_031417495.1 Pseudomonadota bacterium
GTCACCGACGGACGCTCATCAACTCGTCGATAAACTTTATGCGGGCTGCATGCGTGGCCGCACGCTCTATGTGATCCCGTACTTGATGGGCCCCTATGGCTCGCCTTATGCGCGCGCTGGCGTGGAGATTACCGACAGCCCCTATGTGGTCGCCAATATGCGCATCATGGCGCGCATCGGCACCCGCGCACTGGCGCATATCGAGGCGGGAAATTCTTTCGTGCGTGGCTTGCATTCGGTCGGCGATCTTGATCCCGAACGACGTTTCATCATGCACTTTCCGGAAGAGCTGTTGATCAAGAGCATCGGCTCAGGCTATGGCGGCAACGCGCTGTTTGGCAAAAAATGCCATGCGCTGCGCATCGCAAGCTGGCAGGCGCGTAGCGAGGGCTGGCTCGCCGAGCACATGCTGATCCTGGGCCTCGAAGACCCGCACGGGAATACGACTTATGTCGCTGCCGCGTTTCCGTCGGCCTGCGGCAAGACCAATCTCGCGATGTTGGTACCCCCAGCCGCGTTCAAAGGCTGGAAGGTGTGGACGGTGGGGGATGATATCGCCTGGCTCCATCCTGGACCTGACGGGCGGTTATGGGCCATCAATCCTGAAGCGGGCTTTTTTGGCGTGGCGCCGGGGACCAGTACCAAAACCAATCCCAATTGCATGGCCACTCTCGGACACGATGCAATTTATACCAATGTCGCCTTGTCACCGTCCCAACAGCCGTGGTGGGAGGGCATCGATGAGCCTGAGCCAGCTGGCCTAATCGATTGGCAGGGTCGCCCCTATGAGCGAGCCAATGGGCCTGCCGCTCACCCGAATTCGCGCTTTACAGTCGCCGCTTCGCAGTGCCCAAGTTACTCCACCAAGGCCAATGCGCCGGAAGGTGTGCCGCTTTCGGCGATTATCTTTGGCGGGCGGCGTTCTACGGTGGCGCCGCTGGTGTATGAGGCGTTGGACTGGGAGCACGGCGTGTTCACCGGCGCGTCAGTCGCTTCGGAAACCACGGCGGCGGCGGCAGGCCAAGTCGGCCAGGTGCGGCGGGATCCGATGGCGATGAAGCCCTTTTGCGGTTACAACTTCGCGGATTACTGGACGCACTGGACTGGCTTCGGCGCGCGCCTGGATAAGCTGCCGAAGATCTACCACGTGAACTGGTTCAGAAAAGATGGCGACGGACGCTTCCTGTGGCCGGGCTACGGCGACAATATGCGCGTGCTGAAGTGGATCGTCGATCGCTGTGGCGGTCGCGCGAGCGCCCAGCGCACGCCGATCGGTAACGTGCCAAAGCTGGATGAACTCGACCTGACGGGGCTTGACTTGAAGCGCAGCACGCTTGAAGCCTTGCTCGCCATTGACCCCGAAATCTGGCAGCGCGAGGTGGAAGAAATTGCCGCTTACTTCGCGAGCTTCGGCCCGCGTATGCCGGACGGGTTGTTGCGCCAGGTGGTGCGAATTAAGGGTGAGCTGGCGCGGCAACTTGCCGCCTGACTGGAAGCCGCGACAGATTCAAATCTGACCCGAATCGCACTAAAGCTCGGTGATCGTTACGCGACCGAGCTAAGTGCCGCCCAAACCCACCCCTCTGCGCGGCGTTAGTCCTTCTTCTCTGGCTCTGGGCGCAGCAGCCCACCGGACTTGAAAAAACTGTCCTGCATGCGCTGCCACAATTCGAGATTGTGTTTGGCGACTTCGGTGAAAGCATTGGGGATGGGGGCGAGATTGAGAGCGCTTGTCACTTGAGACTGCAGACGCTTTTGCTGCTGGTAGAACATGTTCACGCTGTTACGCATGAAGTCGCCGGCCAATTTATTCGCTGAATTGCCGTAGAACCCGATCATTTGCTGCAACACGTCGGTCGAGAACAGTGGTTCACTGCTGTCTTCCTGTTCGACAATGATCTGCAGCAAAATATTGCGCGTAATGTCTTCGTTGGATTTTTTGTCGATCACACAAAACGGCACGTCTCCCAACACGAGCTTTCGGACATCGCTCAAGGTCACATACTTGCTCTCGCTGGTGTCGTACAACCGGCGGTTGGGGTATTTTTTGATAACTCGCTTGGTCGGCGTTTCAGTCATAGGAATGGGCTTTGTGAGTGGATCTCAGGCAATTTTGCGTTGCACCGCACAAGAAAGCAAGGCAGTCACGGCCTGACCATGGGCGGTTGGTGTCTCTGCTCACACCTGCAAGAGCAAGCGGCCAGGATCTTCCAGCGAAAGCCGCAAGGAGTCCAGGCACTGCACGGCTTCGCGACCATCGATGAGGCGATGATCATAGGACAGCGCCAGATACATCATCGGCCTGATCACGACCTGGCCCTTCTCCGCAATCGGGCGCTCCTGGATCTTATGCATGCCGAGGATTGCGCTCTGCGGGGGGTTGAGAATTGGCGTGGAAACCAGCGAGCCGAAAATGCCGCCATTGCTGATCGTGAAGGTGCCGCCGGTCAGTTCTTCGATGGTCAACTTGCCGTCTCGGGCACGCTCACCGAAATCCCGGATTTGGCGTTCAATGTCCGCGAAGGACAGGGTTTCAGCGTTGCGCAGAATGGGTACCACGAGCCCGCGCTCAGAGCCGACGGCGACGCCGATATCGAAGTAGCCGTGATAGAGCACGTCATCCCCATCGATGGCGGCGTTGACGACCGGAAATTTCTTAAGCGCCTCGACCGCGGCTTTCACGAAAAAAGACATAAACCCCAGTTTGACGCCGTGCCGTTTTTCAAAATCGTCCTTATAACGAGTGCGCAGATCCAGCAGTGCCTGCATGTTCACTTCATTGAAGGTCGTGAGGATGGCGGCCTGGTGCTGGGCTTGCAGTAAACGTTCGGCGGTGCGTTTGCGGAGGCGGGTCATCGCGACCCTCTCCAGCGGACGCGCCCCGCCCGGGCGCGGAGCACTTGTGAGGGGCGCCGGCTTAGCCGCTGGTGAGCTGCGCTCCACATAGTCAAGCACATCGCCCTTCGTGACCCGACCGTCCTTGCGCGCAGAAGGAATGGCGGCGGCATCGACCCCGTGTTCATCGAGGAGCTTGCGCGCCGCGGGCCCTAGCTTGCTGGGGGTCGCAGTCACTGCCGCCGCCGCCGCAGTTGCGGACGTAGCAGCACCCATGGCGGCCGTAGCCGCCGTATCGATGACGGCCAGGATGTCGTCGCTCAACGCCGTTTCGCCGGCCTGCATTCTAATTTCAACCAGGACTCCAGCATCCGGGGCGGCAATTTCCAGGGTGACCTTGTCCGTTTCTAAATCGATGAGATTCTCGCCGCGCTCAACGTGTTCGCCAACTTGCTTGCGCCACGCCAACAGCGTGGCGTCCGGCACCGATTCAGCAAGGACTGGCACTCTAATTTCGACTAACACGAGATTTCCCCTCTTAAAGCGATTTTATGGCGCGACATCACGCCGATTTCTTATGGTGATCCTGGGCAAGCTGTTCGCTGGCGCGTGGCAATCCCAGGGCCTCGTTCACGACGTCCTGTTGCTGCTTCACGTGCAAGGCGTGATAACCAACCGCTGGCGACGCGGAGTAAGGCCGCGCCACGCAGCGTAGCGATTGCGTTGCAGAGATGCAGCCACCCAGATGCCGCGTCGATTGCATCAGCGTCCAGGCGCCCTGATTACGCGGCTCTTCCTGCACCCACACGAACTCGCTGGCGTTCGGAAAGCTCGCCGCGACGTGCCGCAACTCATCGCGCGGAAACGGATACAACTGTTCGAGACGGACTATCGCGGTGCCGCTAATTTGGTGGGCGCGGCGTGCTTCAAGAAGATCGAAGTACACCTTGCCACTGCAGATCAGTAGACGTTTCACTCGCGAGCGATCGATTTGCTCGATTTCATCGATAACCGGCAGAAAACCGCGCGCGGAAATATCGTCCAACGTAGAGACCGAAAGTTTATGCCGCAATAGCGCTTTCGGACTCATCACGACTAGCGGCTTGCGATACGGGCGCAGGATCTGGCGACGGATCAGATGGAACATCTGCGCGGGGGTGGTTGGATAGACCACCTGCATGTTGTCCTCAGCGCACAATTGCAGGAAGCGTTCCAGTCGCGCGGAGGAGTGTTCTGGGCCTTGCCCATCATAGCCGTGCGGCAGCAACATCGTGAGGCCGCAGAAACGCCCCCATTTTTCCTCGCAGCTCGCGATGAACTGATCGATCACCACTTGCGCGCCGTTCACAAAATCGCCGAACTGCGCCTCCCAGATGACGAGTGAGCGCGGATCCGAACTGGCGTATCCGAATTCGAAGCCGAGCACGGCTTCTTCGGATAAGGTGGAGTTCACCACCAGGAAACTGGCTTGATCGGACGCAATATTCTGCAACGGCAGATAGGTGTCGCCGGTTTTCTGGTCATGCAGCACAGCGTGGCGATGGAAAAAAGTGCCGCGCGCGCTGTCCTGACCGGAAATACGCACTGCATGCCCTTCGCTCAAAAGCGCGGCGTAGGCCAGTGTTTCGGTGTAACCCCAGTCGAGCGGCAGTTCGCCGAGTGCCATCTTGCGGCGATCTTGCACAACCTTGTTGACGGAACGGTGGAGCTCGAACGATTCGGGATAGTGGGTCATTCGCGCGGTTAATTTCGCGATGCGCTCGGCGTTGAGGCAGGTATCCGCGGCATCTCGCCAGTGCGTATTGCGGTAGGGCTCGTAGTTAATCAGATAGCGGGTGTCATGCACATTGGAGAATGGGCGCGACATCACGACGTTGTTCTCGAGGGCTCCCACGTAATCAGCTGTCAACTGTTCGAGCGCACCAGGCTGCACCACCCCCTCGCTGATTAGCTTCTCGGAATACGCCTTGCGCACGCCGGGATGGCGACGAATGTGCTGATACATGATCGGCTGCGTCGCCGCTGGTTCGTCCGCTTCGCTATGCCCATGTTTGCGATAGCACACCAGATCGATCACCACGTCCTTGCAGAATTCCATGCGAAAATCGAGCGCGATCTGCGCCACCAGGGCTACCGCTTCCGGATCGTCCGCGTTGACGTGAAAGATCGGTGCTTGCACCATCTTGGCGACATCAGTGCAGTACAAAGTCGAGCGCGCATCCAATGGATCGCTGGTGGTGAAACCAATCTGATTGTTCACGATGACATGGAGCGTGCCACCGGTGGAGTAGCCGCGCGTTTGTGAGAGATTGAACGTTTCCATCACCACGCCCT
>JANOVQ010000260.1:0-2511 GCA_031417495.1 Pseudomonadota bacterium
GCCCGGTCGGCGGCGAGTTTGCACGACATCAGGTGCGAAGGCATTCGGGTAGCCGCCGCGCAGCGCCCACGCCGTGTAGTAATCCCGGATCGTGCCCAGTGCCGCGGCCACATTACCGTGGGGAACTTCGCGTACTACGTCGCCCGGGATGTTGAGTTGATGGCACTCATGGCAGTTCTTTTCGAACGCCACTGGCCGCATGCGTCCGCCGCCCGGTTCAGGGGTGTGACAATCTGCGCAGGCGAGTTTTACAGTGCCACGGGTGGGACTTTCGAGACCCTCGGCCCGCAGGTGGCTGGCATGCGAGAACTCGACGCCGGGACTCTCGCGCAGTGCTTTTTTATCCGTCACTGCGATCCGTTGGGTGAGCTTCTTCGCCCCAATGTAATTGGTAATGAGGGGCCGGAATTCGGGATGTGCGTTATCGAAACTGTGCGCATCGGCCACCTTGGTGCCCGCTAACACGGATTTCAAATCCTTATGGCAGTTGGTGCATAACCCCTCGTCGCGGCGGATGATCGAGGCTTTGCCGGTGTGCTCGTGGTGACAGGTGCCGCAGCGGACATCATCAAACATGCCAGTTTTAAGGACTTCTGCCTCCACATGGTGCGGCGTGTCCTGATGGCACTTGAGGCAGGCACTGTTGCGTGTGGGCAGGAAGGGAATGGTGTGGCAGGCCGTGCAGTTGGTCCCGAAGTGTGCGTGCGGCTCGCTCACCGCGCCGCTTGACCACACATGGTCGGACGGCACCAGGGGCAGAAAGCGCAACCATTTCCCCGCCGTTGGGACCAGCGCGGCGATCAGCGGAATCACCAGAAACAACACCGCAATACCGCCCGCGAGACCGACTGCCCAGGGTCGCCGCTTGAGGCCGGTCGCCGCGAGATCCAGTTTGGCGCGCTTGAGTAAGGCGGCTTCTGTTTCACGGCCGCGTGCTGCGGCATCCTCACTGATCTCGAGTGCGAGATTACACCCGGCGGCCTCGCCAACTCGGAAGTGGTAGCCGCCGAGATCAAGTTGATCGCCGGGACTCAGCGCTGCGGCCTGCACGACCATGCCGTTGTAATGGAAACCGGTCGCGACCAACGCCTGCAGACGAATCTTGCCGTCCGGACCTTCAATCAACTCCGCGTGGGCGAGCGCGATGCGCAGGTTTGCCAGGTGGATCTCTTGATCGGTGCCACGTCCGATGCGGAGTTTCGGACCCTGCAGCGGGATATCCTGGCGGGTATCGCTGGTTTTGGTTTTATGCGAAAGGTAGCGGAGCAGAATACGCATCGAGGCTACCAGTAATAAAAGACCGAGAAAATATGCGCAAACAGCGCGACCAGCAGACCCACCGACAGCGGCACGTGCAGGTATAACCAGAACGCCAGACGCGACTGATATTGAATATCGCGTTGAATGCGTTCCACCAGCATCCGTTTACGCGAAATCAGATCGAACAGCCGCCGGATTTTCTCGAGTCTCTCGGGTCCGGCGCCGTCGGCCATCATGTGACCGGCCAGAAACGAAATTGCGGTGGCGTCCTGATTCTCCACTTCGGCGATGGGGGCAGCCGCACGCGCCAGGCGCGCTTCGAGTTTTTCGCGCACCTCATTGAGACCCTGACTCACTCCTCCAGTACTCGCGCGACGCGTCGGATCACCAAACAATTGTTCCCACACCGGGCCGCCGAGCACGGTTTCTTCAATCGACTGCAGCACGATTTTGTGGGCGTCCTTACCGACCTGATCGCTCAGGGTCAGGCTTTCGCGATCAAGCTCAGCCACCTCGCTGATCATGACATCGCGGGTCATGCCGCCGCGGTTGGCGGCGAGCAGGCGTGGATAGCTGAGATAGGCATAGAGTCCGTAGAACCCGCTCGCGATCACCAGCATGGTGAGGACATAGGCCAGGGTGTGAACGTTCCAGCCGAGTTGAAAACCGGTGTGCAAGGTGACGATGACGATTAGCGCCGTGCCGAGGTATATATGCGCGGATAGCCACGCGACTAACAGATTGTTCGTCCCGTGATAGAGGCGCTTGCGCACGCCGAACCAGGCCAACCAACCGATCAGACCGGCGCCCAGACTGCCCAGGGTGTAACCGAGCCAGGTACCGCCGTTCGGCGGATCAGCCGGATGGTGGATCGCGTAAGCCAGTATCGCAAACGCGCACAGGCCCAGCGCTATCTTGAGATAGAAGAAATTGCGGTAACTTAGAAACGACTGGTGCATGGAAGAAGGTTGACCAAATCTCTAAAGCGGCCTGCCCAACTAGCGGGCGATGGCCATGAATTCCTGTGGGCTTACGCGAATCGCGGCGCCCGTCGGGCAGGCGCGCACACAGGCCGGCCCACCGGATTGATCCTTGCACATATCGCATTTCACCGCTTTCTTGGGCAGCGATTTATCCTCGCTGTGGAACTCAGTGCCCGGGGCCGGGCCTTTCCCCAGCAGCAGCCATTGCCAAAGACTCGGCTTCTGCGGTTCACCCTTAACGGCCATTTGGATCACGCCATAGGGGCAA
>JANOVQ010000261.1:0-3546 GCA_031417495.1 Pseudomonadota bacterium
ACCAGCGTCCGCAGATCCACTCGTACCATCTGCTGGATAAACGGGACCATGATGATGAGACCCGGCCCCTTGACCCCGGTAAACCGTCCGAGCGTGAACATCACGGCCCGCTGATATTCGCGCATGACCCTGATTGAAAACGCCAGAAAAAGAATCAGCATGGAGCCGATCGTGACATAGAGCGCAAAGTCAATATTCATTGGTCTGCTTTCCTTAGGTTTGTTCGCTTTCGATCGGTACGACCGTCACGGTCAGTCCTTCGAGCGCACTGACCTGCACGATCTGCCCGATCGACAACGGGTGACCGCACGTCGCACGCCAGCGCTCGCCTCGCACGAACACGTAACCAATCTCGCCATTCCACTCTTCAACCCGGCCGCGTGCACCGAGCATGGCTTCGCGCCCGCTCACGACTGCACGTCGCTGCGCTTCGATGCCCATGGGCACTACGAAAAGCATGATGAACAAGCTGGTGCCGGCGACGGCACCGATCACCGGCCAGGCAATCTCGAAACCTGGCGCCTTGGTATCGATCAATACTCCGGCGCCCAACACAAAGGCGGCGATTCCGCCGATACCGAGCACCCCGAAAGCGGGCGCAAAATGCTCGGCGACCATCAGGCCCATGCCGAGCAGAACGAGGGCGAAGCCGGCGTAATTAACCGGCAGCATATTCAGCGCATAGAGGCCCACGAGAAGGCAAATCCCGCCGACGGTGCCGGGGAGGACAGAACCCGGATTCATGAACTCGAAGAGCAGCCCGTAGACGCCGATCATCATGAACACGAGCGCAATATTGGGATCGGTGATAGTGGCAAGAAAGCGGTTCCGCCAGTCGGGCGGAAGAAACTCGACGCCGAGTTTGGCGGTGTGCAGCGTGATTTCGCCATTGCCAAGCAAGAGTGTGCGGCCCTCGACCTTCTGCAGGAGGTCATACACATCGATGGCCAGCAGGTCGATGACCTTTTGCGACAGCGCCGCCTTCGCCGGCAGGCTTGCCGCCTGCCGCACGGCCCGTTCCGCCCACTGCGCATTACGGCCGCGCAGGTCGGCCAGCGCGCGGATGTAGGCGACGGCATCGTTCACCGCTTTACGTTCCTCGGCTGAGCGCGGCTCTGGCGCCGCCGCTCCTCCATCAGCGAGAGGCTTGTCGCCGTCCTTGCGCGGTTCCGCCCTCTTATCCTTGCCTGAGTCATCGCCGAAGCTGGGCAGCATGCCACCACTGAGCTTGATCGGGGTAGCAGCACCCAGATTGGTCGCGGGCGCCATCGCAGCAATGTGACAGGCATAGAGGATATAGGTGCCAGCGCTTGCGGCGCGCGAACCGCTCGGGGCGACGAAGCCGAGTACCGGAACCGACGAAGCGAGGATGGCGTATACGATTTCGCGCATGGACGAATCAAGCCCGCCGGGCGTATCGATCTGCAGCACGACCACGGGCGCCCCGCTTTCTGCAGCGGACTTCAGGCCGCGTTCGATATAACTCGCCGTTGCGGGACCGACCGCGCCTTTCAGCTCGAGAACGATGGCCGCGCGGGTATTCGCGTCCGCCGGCTCGGCAGACGATCGTCCGAAAGACAGGCCGAGCAGCACGAACGCGGCGAGCACCGTCAGTGCTCCGAGCATGCGCGTCCTCACAGCCTGATCATTGCTGTAAGGTTTCAAAGTGACTCGATAACTTGATAAACATCGCCTTCAATTCCGGTTCGTTGTCCGCCACCCAGTCTTGTCTCCACACGCGTCCCCAGATCGGCATGTCGCGTACGCCATGGGCAAGGGGCATGCTTCATGCCATCAAGTGTACGGCGCACCTTGCGCGCAGGAAATTGCTCGTTGTGGGTCGCCGCAAGCTGAGTCAAATCGGTTGGTTTATCTTTCAGCGCCGCAGCGGCGGGTCCCCCACCCCACCCGTCGATGCCGTGGCAGACCGCGCAGTACTGCCGCATAGCGGCCGAACAGCGACTTAACGCCCTTATCATCTGAAGCTTCCAATAAGCTGGTGCGGGCGTCAGCGTCTTTCGATCACCACATGCTCACGTGTAACGAAGAAAGTCATGTTAGGCATGTCGATGAATAATTCGCCGTCCGCCAGATCGTCTTTACCGCCTTGGGACGCGAACGAGTCCGCCATCGCCTCGGCGTTTTCAAAATAAACATGGGCTACGCCATCAAAGCGCGGTCGTGCATAAGCATAGGCTTCATCGATCAACTGAGACTGCACATAGCGCCGGATACCGGGCATCCCGAGTGCGACTTTCGAATGGATCTCGGCCCAGTGCTTGCGAAAATCCAGATGCGTCAAGCCCGGCTTCGCGCCTAGTTGAAAAATTCCCTTCACCAGTCCTGCCGCGGGCGTGTCATTGATGATGCGATCCTGAGTCGCCACCCATTCAACGCGCTTCATGTCGATGAAGTTCGGTTCGTCGGCAAGCGCTCCTTCCAGATATTCCTTCGTCGTCTTGAGCGCAGCGAGCGCATCCAGTCCATCAAGAAAGACTTCGGCCACGCCATCGTAAGTCGAATTCTGGCTCATCCCCGGAATGCGATGGCTCTGCACGTAACGCCGAATTTGCGGAATCTTAGCGGCAATCGGCCCATGGACTTCGCGCCAGTAACGATGAAATTCGGTCTCATCTAATCCGGGCTTCCGCGTGATGAAATAATGAAGATGAATCATGGGCGATGTCCCTACCATTGCGGGAAATCACCTTACGACCATTCGCACTGAAAGTCGCTGAAATTGATGCTTGCCGACGCTGTGGCCGAGAAGCGACTCCGACCGCATCGCAGCATTGTCCATTATCCGGCACGTACATCGCCCGCTTCGTGAACTTGTCTTTACGCTGGAACACGACCGAACATGGGGCAGGCCAGAAAAGGTGGACACCATCGTTGGCCACTGGACGCGGACAGTGCATCAGACCAACTTTCGCGGGAACGCGCCTGTCCGTAAGAGTGGGTGGCTGCGGCAGCTCGGCGCGCCACCGATGGAGAATTTTCAGGGCGCGGCATTGTTGATTACGACTGGCCAGGAAGGCCTGCGTGAAATTGGCCCCGTTGGCCTCCGCCACGAAGCCCTGTTGCGCATTCACCAGAGACTTGAGTGCCTGTCACAGCGGCAAAAGTAGTTCAGCCTGTGGCAGTGGCGTGGCGGCCACCGCGTCAATGCGCAGTTCGCCGCGAAGGGCATCCATATCGTCATCGACGGCGAGGTCGATGCGCCGGATACGTTCGGCAAGACGCTCGGGCCGGAGCGCTACCAGGCGCTGCGCGAACGCAAAGGGCTGGCGAAAGCACGAATCCGAACGTTCATACCTGGCGGCGTGCTCCCTATACTAACCGGCAGTCCTAACGGGAGATGCCCCATGACAGTTCACTACCACGACCCCCGCGCCGCGCTAGCGACGGCGCCGCAACCGTACACGCTGGGCGCGGATTTCGCGCAACCGTTGACCGTCGGCTTGCTGGCCAATGGCTTTCCCGATTCCGCAGAGTTTCTCGCCGCGCTGGCAGCGACCTTGCAAAGCAGGCTGCCGGCCGCGAGTT
>JANOVQ010000262.1:0-2651 GCA_031417495.1 Pseudomonadota bacterium
GCGCGACACCAAGTAGGTAACTCGCTGCGCCCCACACGGTCCGCCGTGTGGGGCGCAGCGGGCGTCGCGCAATCCGCTGAGTCGCAAGCACCCGCTGCACCAAGCGCCCGTTGTCGAGTAAATCCAGCTCGCCTGCCAACAGGTAATGAACCAGCCCGTCATCGGCATCACGTGCGAATAACACCTGCCCCTTCGCGAGGGGTTTAACGGTCGCGCCAGCGCGCAGCTGTTGTTGTGCGTGCGCCGCCAGGCGGTTGATCGGGACCAGGTGTCGAAAAGCACTCTCGTAGTCGCGGGTGTCGGCCATGTCTACCAGATCCTTGCGCCGTGGGCGGCCCACAGGAGCCTGTGCGCCACGGGTCTGATTATCGTGCTGCACTATAGTCACGCGGTGAAAACTCCGCCAAGGAATTCACGGCAGTCCCAACGCTTGTTTACAAGTTCCGGCGGCCACCGCCGACGCAGCCCGACTGTGCCAGCGCAGACTTTCCTTAAGCGCCCTGCAAAAGACGCTTCGGTGGCTCCTCGCGCACCCGCACTGCCGCGCCGCGTCGTTGCTGCCAAAGCAGGAAACAAACGATCAGCACATTCAACAAATTCCAGCCAAGCCCATTCACAAACGCTGCAGTATAAGAGCCACTCCAGTCATAAATCGCGCCCGACATCCAGCCGCCAAGCGCCATCCCGAACAAGGTGGCCATCATCACGATCCCGACGCGCCCACCGGCTTCTGCGGCCGGAAAATACTCGCGAATAATGATCGCGTAGGTCGGCACAATGCCGCCCTGAAATAACCCAAACAAACCCGCCACCAGGTACAGCGACACCAAGCCATCGGCAGGCAGGAACATCAACAGCGCGATGCCCTGCATGGCGGCGCCTATCAGGAGTGTGGGCAAGCCACCAATTCGATCAGCGATAAAGCCCGAGGCGAGCCGGCTGATCACACCCAGCCCCAGCATTAGCGACAGCATTTGCGCGCCGCGCGCGGGACCGAAGCCAAGGTCGCTACACAGCGCGACCAGGTGCACCTGCGGCATCGACATAGCCACGCAGCAGCTGATCCCGGCCACAAACAACAAGGCCGTTAAAGTGTTCGGCGTCAGTCCTAAAGGTCGTGCGACCGACGCGGCTTGCGCCACGCTCAGCGCAACTGGCGTCCCCGGACGCAAGCGCCGCCGCAAGGCTAACGACAACGGTAACATCGTGCACAGACAGAAAAGCCCCAAGCCGACATAGGTCGTACGCCAGCCGACCGTTGATTGATAATGCTGGACCACTGGCGGCCAAATCGCCCCGGCAAGGTAATTCCCGCAGGCGCAGATCGCGACTGCGATGCCCCGTCGCCGCGCAAACCAATGTGAAATATCCGCAAGCAGCGGCGCGAAAGTGGCCGAACTGCCGAGCAACCCGATCAGCACGCCGTGAATCAGCGCAAATTCCCACAGGGTTCGTGCCCGGCTGGCGAGAAGACAGCCCAGGCACAGGCTGAAGGCGGCGATGACGAGCGGAACGATAATGCCAAAGCGATCCATCAGGCGGCCCATCAGGACACCGCCAAACCCAAAGCCGATCATGATCATCGTGAACGGCAGCGAGGCGTCACCGCGATTCACAGCGAATTCTGTTTGGATAGTGGGCAGCACCACCATCACCGCGTACATCCCGCAACCCGCGACCGTCATGGTCAACAAGGACGCCACCAGGCGCCACCACGCATACGGGGATTCGAGGTCGTCTGAGGACGTGGTAGAACTCTGCGCCATGCTGGACACTACGGAGTTTAGGGCCCGCGACCTTAACGCAATTCGACCCCTGGCAATAGACTGGATTCGTTAGATCTACAGCGCTTCGTAACGGATATCGACCAGCGTGTAACCCACCTCGCCGCGGGTAGTAGGTACCAGAATTTGATCATCCAACGTATGTTTGAGCAGCGCCTGAGCGAGCGGCGCATCAATGCTGATGTACTCAGCCCCTAGCGCTAACTCGTCACTGCCGACAATGCGATGGCGGGCGCGCGCACCTGTCGCATCTTCGAGTTCAACCCAGGCCCCGAAAAAAACGCGTTCATTGCTGATGGGTGCGCGCGCCACAATGGTGAGCTTGGGCATACGTCGTTGGAGATATCCCAGGCGTCGATCAATTTCGCGCAATTCCTTCTTGCGATAAATGTATTCAGCGTTCTCGGAGCGATCTCCTTCGGCGGCTGCCGCCGCGAGATGCTTCACGGTCTCGATCCGCCGCGCACCGAGCGTCTGGAGTTCAGCTTCCAGCGCGCGATAACCTATCGCGGTGATATAGGGCGAGGAAGGTGGGACCGGCGCTCGCCAACGACTCATGGCGTAGTGACGACCCGCAACACACGAAAGCAATAGCTGGCCGCCAACCCAAGTCCTGCCCAAAACAGAAAATTACACCCGAGCACCGCGTGCCGGAACGCAACTACGAGTTCGTGCGGCGCCAAGGACACTGCGCTCAGCGGCTGTGGCGCACCAACCAGATGCGGCACACTCAAGCTCACGAGCGCGAGCACTTTCAACCACCAGGGGCGCGCAAAGCAGGCGAGGCCAAGTCCCAGTGCAGTCAAGGCCACCGTCAGCACCCACCAAAGTTGGCGTTCGCCGAGCGCTGCCGCCGCGGTGCCAGGC
>JANOVQ010000263.1:0-3750 GCA_031417495.1 Pseudomonadota bacterium
CTTTAAGCTTGGTGTTGGCGGGACTGCGGAAGCCCTTGAGCTTAAGTGGTCGCGGGTGAACATTAAGGTGAGTGAAGAAGCGGTGGCGTGGTAAGACTGAGCGCCACTGAAAAAAAACCCGGGGACAGTTTACTGATTACCAGAAGGCTAATCGGTAAACTGTCCCCGGGTTTGCTGAAATACCCATGGATCCGTTCACTCCGCCCGCAGCGCCTCAATCGGATCGAGACCCGCCGCGCGCGCCGCTGGCGCGATACCCGCGACGACCCCTATCACGCCCGAAAAGCCGAGTGCAGCAATGGCATACGGCCACGCGACTTGTAACGGCACACTCGGTGCGAAGAGTTGTGCGGCATACACCAAGCCACTTGCGAGCGTGACCCCGGTCACGCCACCGAGCGCGCCCAATGTCGCGGCCTCGAGCAGAAAACAGCTGAGGATATCCGCGCGGCGCGCGCCGAGTGCGCGCAGCAGGCCAATTTCGGCGGTACGTTCGGTCAACGCAATCGTCATGATGGTCGCGATCCCGACCGCGCCAACCAATAGCGAAATACTGCCGAGCGCGGCGACACCAGCTGTTAACACAGTCAGAATCGAGTCCATCACCTCCAGCATTTGATCCTGCGCGGTGAGCGAAAAATCTTCTTTACCGTGACGGGCGATGAGCACGCGCTTAATGGCCGCCTTCACCGATTCCGAAGACAGGCCTTCGCGATACAGCACATCGATCTCATGCAGGCCTTCGCGATTAAAAATCGCGGCCGCCTTGCCGACTGGCACATACAAGGTGTCATCGAGATCAAAGCCCAGAAACTGACCTTTCGGTTGCACCACACCGATGATCCGGAAGCTGTCCTGGCCGATCCGGATCCGCGCACCCAGCGGGTTCGCCTGCCCAAAGAGTTCCCGGTACAGCTTGGCACCCAGGACCGCGAACGCCTGGGCGTTTTCGTAATCTTGCGCGGGCAGGAATCTGCCGATGGCGATTCCCATGCGGAAGGTGTGCACCATATCCGCGGACACCCCGAAGACCATCGTGCGGCGTCGGCGCTCGCCGAATTCAATCTGGGCGTTGCCTTGAATGAGCGGCACTACGCCCTCCAGGATGCTCAATCGGCGCAGCGCGCGTGCATCGTCGATGGAGAGCGGGCGGTTGGTCGAAATCTGGCCGACTGAAGCGCCCATGGTGCTGGCCTTACCAGGCTGCACGCCAAGCAAATTGGTGCCGAACTGCGTGAACTCGCCGACGACAAATTGCCGCAAGCCTTCGCCGAGTGCAGTCAGCAGCACCACGGTCGCGATGCCGACAGCAATGCCGAGAATCGTCAGCAATGAACGCTGCCGCTGCGCGCGGACTGCGTGCGCCGCGAATCGCACCAAGTCGCCAGTGCGCATACTCATTGACGATTCGAGAGCGCGAGCACGGGATCGAGCTGACTGGCGCGTCGCGCAGGCCCCACCCCGAAGACGAGCCCGCACACGCCCGATATTAGCAATCCTGCACCTAAGCCCCACCAAGGCACGGCGGCCGGAAAATTCGGATAGAGCACGCGCACCAGGAAGGTTCCGCCATAACCGATCACGATCCCGCCGGCCGCCCCCAAGGTGGTTAGCAGCACAGATTCGATCAGAAACAATTGTCGAATATCGCGCTGACGGGCACCTAATGCCTTGAGCAGTCCGATCTCCCCTTTGCGCTGGGCGACCGATACCAGCATTACGTTCATCACCAAAATACCGGCCACGACTAAACTGATCGCAGACACGGCTGACACGCCGAGGGTAAGCGCGCGCAGGATGCGATCGAAAGTTGCCACCACGCTGTCCTGCGTGATGATGGTCACGTCATCTTCCCCCTCGTGGCGAGCCTTCAAGGTTGCGCGCACCGCAGTGACCAAGGTCTGGATCGAATCCCCTTTGCGCGTTTCGACCAGCACCCGGAACAGGCCTTCGGTATTCATCACCGCTTGCGCAGCGGCCACCGGCAAGATGGCGACATCGTTGAAATCAGTACCGAGTGAAACACCGGTATCCGCCAGGATCCCGACCACGCGGCAACGTCGATCCCCGATCCTGAGCCAGGTGCCCAGCGCGCGCCGACCGGCATAGAGCTCATGCTTGAGTTTGGGACCCAGCACGCAGCTCGAACCCGCCTGTACCGCGTCGATAGTGGGCAGAAAGCGCCCTTCGCCGAGCGTGAGATGGCGCACCTGCAGCAGCGCGCTGGTCGCGCCGAGAATGGTCACTTCGCGCTCAAGGCCGGCCGCCACCGACACATTCGCACTGCCAACCATTAACGGCACCACTTGGCGCACACCGGGAATGCGCGTTAACGCTTCGGCATCTTGCACCGTTAGTTCGCGCGGGGTTTCCCCCATCACCGGTGGTGGCCCACCGACGGTTTCATTCCGACCCGGCAGCACCACCAGGAGATTGGTGCCGAGCGCGCTGAATTGGCCAACCACATAACGTCGCGCGCCATCCCCGAGACCGGTCAGGAGCAGCACGGCCGCGACGCCGATCGTGGTGGCTATTCCAATTAACAGCGAACGCTTGCCTTGCGCGTGTAGGGAACCCAGCGCCAGCGAAAGGGCGTCGCGTAATTGCAGCATGCGGGAGATTGTACGGGGTTGCGCCAGGCGATTCGATCAGACATCCTTCGGCGGCGCAGGCCAAGCAGCGGCGATGTCCCGAACAACTGAGAATCCAGTATGACCAAGCTCTATGGAGACACTGATAAATTCGGCGAGCAAAACTCGACGCCGGTGGTGGAAGCCTTCCAGCTCGCCGTGCGGGCGCTGGTGCGCACCAAGTTCGCGCAGTCCGGCAAGCCCTGGGCAGAATTCGTCTTCGGCGACGCTATGACAAAAATCACCCAGGCGGATTTTCAGGCAATCGACCACAAACTGCTGAGTTATGGCCACCGCTATGTGTGGTCGGCCGTCGTCTCGCAATCCGAACGGCCAGAGGCTTATCTTGCAGGGCAGGACGCGTTTGAAGATCTGAGCAAATTTAGCTTTGAACATCCGGAGGCCGTGGTGGTACCAGTGGATGCGGCGGGCTTGGAGCTTCGCGGCGTTGGCGACAATGTGGTGCAGTACGCCGAAGACTTAGTCGGCACCGCACGCTATATCCGCTCCTCGGCCACTGTTTTGAAATATCTGAATGAGGGCGTGCCGAAGGGCACTATTGCCGTCATTGATGATTCAGGCGGAACCCTGACGGCGCCGATTCTTGAGCAATTCACCGGCGTGCTGTGTGCGGGTGGCACGGTGCGCTCGCATCTCGGCATTCTCACGCGTGAATACGGTATTCCGTGCCTGATGAATGCGAAGCTCTCGGGGATCCACGAAGGGGAGACGGTGCGCATGGAATGCACTGCGACCGCGAAGACCGCCGAGAATTACCAGAAAGGGATCGAGATGACGGCACGCGTCTGGCGGGTAGTTACATGAGTCTGAGTTACGCCGAATTGCTTGAGACCAATAATCTCATTCAGCAGAACACCGATGAGACCTACTGGCTGTGCCTCACGCGCACGGTGCAGGAATCGAAACTGTTCCCTGTATCCCCGTACATGATCCTGTCCTACTTCATGGCGTTCTATCGCTATCCGGCGTTGCTGCGCAAAATTGAAACTCACATGCGCGCAGAGGAGATTGGCGATCGGGTGCGCGCCCGTGGCATCAAGTGCCAGAACCCAGCGCTTGGTTGGGGGCTGCCGAACTTCTACCTGCTCGGCCGCGAATA
>JANOVQ010000264.1:0-1647 GCA_031417495.1 Pseudomonadota bacterium
GCGAGTGGCAAGGCTGTCGGAGAATTCGCGGCTGTTCCTGCGGCTGGCGAAGGACACGGGGCTGAACACGGGCCGCAGCAACAACACGCCGGTGGTCCCCATTATCACCGGCAATTCGGAGCACGCGCTGTGGCGTGCAAACGATGGCGTGTTGTGGCTCGCGGTGCCGGCCGGCGTGCATCAAGTGGTGTTAAGCGGTCCGTTACCTGCGCGCAGCAGTTTCGAAGTCCCATTTCAAGCGCTTCCGCAGCGCCTTGAGGTGAGCGTCGCCGGCTGGCGGGTGGAAGGTGTGCGTGCGGACGGCAGCAGTGAGTCGCAATTAATTTTTACGCGGCTCGCCGCCGCGGCTAATCCAATGGGGCTGGAGGCGCTCGAAGCGCGGAGCCTGCCGGCCTTCTTTAGCGTGGAACGCACCTTGCGACTGGGCCTCGATTGGCGGGTGGAAACTCGCGTGCGACGCCTTACGCCACCAGGCGCCGCCGCCGCCTTGCAAATTCCGCTGCTCGCAGAGGAAGCGGTGACGACGCCCGAAATCCGCGTGACTGCGCAACATGTCACCGTCAATTTCGCGGCTGATCAAACCGAGTTCGGCTGGGATTCAGTATTGACCCGGCGCGACACCTTGACCTTAACCGCACCCACTGCCACGGAATGGATGGAAACCTGGCGCGCCGACATCTCACCGATCTGGCATGCCGAGCTTGCGGGCATCCCGGTGGTGCATCACCAGAACGAGGTAGGGCAGTGGCTGCCGGAATGGCAGCCGTGGCCGCAGGAAAGTGTCACCTTGAATTTAAGCAGGCCGGCGGGCGTGCCGGGTCAAACCTTGACCATTGACCATAGCCAGTTGGAAATCGCGCCCGGCCAGCGCGCGACTGACGTGACCCTGAGTCTCTCCGTACGTAGCAGTCAGGGCGGTCAGCACACCCTCACTATGCCGGCCGACGCCGCGTTACAAACGCTCTCGATAAATGGCACGCCGCAACCGATTCGACAGGACGGACAGCACGTGACGGTGCCGGTGGTTCCCGGTGAACAAGCCATAACGCTCAAGTGGCGAGCCGATAGCGCACTTGTCGCGCATTACGTGTCGCCAGAATTTTCGCTGGCAGCGCCAAGTGTGAATGCGTCAATCAATGTGCGCCTACCGGCTGATCGGTGGATTTTAGCGGTCGGCGGACCACCGCTCGGGCCGGCCGTCCTTTTCTGGGGAGTGTTGCTGGTGATCGTGCTGTTGGCCTATGGGCTCGGGCGCAGCCGCATCACGCCGCTGACGAGCTGGCAATGGGCGCTGCTCGGGATCGGACTCAGCCAGACCACGGTCGTGAATGGGTTGGTGGTGGTTGGTTGGTTAGTGGCCCTCGCGCTACGCGCGCGCTTGCCTGTGACGGTCACCAAAATCCAATTTAATCTGGTACAAATCGCGTTGGCCGCGCTGACTTTGAGCGCGTTGGCGATGTTGTTCGCCGCGATTCAGCAGGGTCTGCTGGGCACCCCAAACATGCAAATCGCCGGAAATGGTTCATCCGCACTGGCTTTGAACTGGTTTCAGGATCGCACCGCACAGGCCTATCCCGTGGTTTGGATCTGGTCGGTCTCGCTGTGGGTCTATCGGGGACTGATGCTGGCCTGGGCGCTGTGGCTGGC
>JANOVQ010000265.1:0-7206 GCA_031417495.1 Pseudomonadota bacterium
GCTGGCGGGCTGGAAAGTGATTGAGGACAGAGTCAACCAGTACATGGGGGCCTTTCTCATTCTCGAAGGCCTGATGGTAGGAGTCTTCAGCGCGCTGGACGCGATTCTCTTTTACGTGTGGTGGGAGGCGATGTTAATCCCGATGTTTCTCATCATCGGGATTTGGGGCGGTCCGCGCCGGGTTTACGCCACGATCAAATTCTTCCTGTACACCTTCTTAGGCTCGGTCTTCATGTTGGTGGCGCTGCTTTATCTCTATGCGCAGGCACACAGCTTCGCGCTCCAGGACATGTATGACGTGGTGCTTACGCTTAACGAGCAGCAATGGATATTCGTCGCCTTCCTGCTCGCTTTCGCGGTCAAAGTGCCAATGTGGCCGGTGCACACCTGGCTGCCCGATGCGCACGTCGAAGCGCCGACCGGCGGTTCGGTGATCCTGGCAGCGGTCATGTTGAAAATGGGCGGCTACGGCTTTCTCCGTTTCAGTCTCCCGATCACGCCCGATGCTGCTGCGTCTTTGGACTGGTTGATGATCGCCTTATCGCTGATCGCCGTGGTGTATATCGGTTTCGTGGCGCTTGCCCAGCAGGACATGAAGAAGCTCATTGCGTACTCCTCGATTTCCCATATGGGGTTCGTCACGCTCGGCATGTTCATGATGTTTGATGTGTATGCGACGACCGGTCATTGGCACGATGCGGCGATGGGCGTGGAAGGGGCGATGGTGCAGATGATCTCGCATGGCTTCATCTCGGGCGCTATGTTCCTGTGTGTGGGGATGCTTTACGACCGCATGCACAGTCGCCAGATTCAGGACTACGGCGGTGTCGCGAATAGCATGCCACGCTTCGCTGCGTTCTTCCTGCTGTTCTCGATGGCGAATGTTGGTCTGCCGGGGACCTCCGGTTTCGTCGGTGAATTCCTGGTCATCCTGAGCAGCTTCAAAGCCAATCCGTGGTATGCATTCCTGGCCGCGACCACCTTGATTCTGGGCGCCGCCTACACGCTCTGGATGTATAAGCGGGTCGCTTTTGGCGATATCCGGAACCCGCACGTCGCCGAACTCACTGATATCAACAGCCGTGAAACTTTCATCTTGGCGACGCTTGCACTCGCGGTGCTGGCGCTCGGGATCTGGCCTGCACCGCTGCTGGAAACCATGCAGGTCAGCATCGATCATCTGCTGCAGCAAGTCGCGCAATCCAAAACCTCCATCGCCGTAATTCACTGATCGCCCTCTATGACTGACATCGCGCTGATTTTGCCGGAAACCAGTCTGCTCGCGTTGGCATGCGCGGTGTTGTTGATCGACGCCTTTGTCGGCAAGCGCAATCCCGACGCGACCTTCTGGGCCGCGGTAGTGAGTTGCCTGATCGTGTTGGCGCAAGTCGCGAGCTTCGTGCCAGAGGCTGCGATGTTCGGCTTCGCCGGTACTTTGCGCATTGATGTGCTGGGCGTCGTGCTCAAAACCTTCGTGTTGGTGTTGGTGCTGGTGTCGTTCTTCTATGCGCGAGAATATTTCACCAAACGTCCGGACGACTTTCACGGCGAGTACTATCCGCTGGCGCTGTTTGGCACGCTCGGCATGCTGATTCTGGTCTCGGCAAGCAGTCTGCTTACCGTGTATCTGGGGCTCGAGTTATTGTCGCTTTCGCTGTATTCGCTGGTCGCGATTCAGCGCGATTCGGCGGCCGCGTCGGAAGCGGCGATGAAATATTTTGTGCTGGGCGCGCTCGCCTCGGGCTTGCTTTTATACGGGATGTCGATGCTCTATGGCGTAGCCGGTACGCTCGATCTGACGGAACTCCTGATCAAGATCGGCAATCTCGAATCGCAGCGGCTATTGCTCACCTTTGGGTTGGTTTTCCTGGTGGTGGGGATCGCCTTCAAGCTCGGCCTGGTGCCCTTCCACATGTGGGTCCCGGACGTCTATCAAGGTGCAGCGACCCCCGTCACGCAATTCATCGGCACCGCACCGAAACTCGCGGCCTTCGGTATGACCATGCGCCTGCTGGTAGATGGTTTGGAGGGCTTGGTCGAACAGTGGCAACAGATGCTGATTATTCTGTCGATCCTTTCCATGGGGGTGGGCAATCTCCTGGCAATTTCGCAGCGCAATTTCAAACGTATGCTGGCGTACTCAACGATTGCCCATATGGGCTTTCTATTACTCGGGATCATCGCGGCAACCTCTAACGGCTACGCTGCTTCCATGTTCTATGTCACGTTGTATGCGTTGATGAGCATGGGCGCGTTCGGCTCGATCATCCTGCTGTGCTCCGCGCGTTCTGAGGCGGACCAATTGAGCGATCTCGCAGGGCTCGCCAAGCGCAGCCCCTGGTTCGCCTTCATTTTGCTGATTTTGATGTTCTCGATGGCAGGGGTGCCGCCTTTCGGCGGATTCTGGGCCAAGTGGTCGGTACTGAAGGAGGTCGTCGCGGCGGATTACGTGTGGCTCGCCGGAATCGCGGTGATGTTTTCGCTGGTTGGCGCGTTCTATTATTTGCGTGTCGTTAAAATCATGTATTTCGATGAACCGGAATCTGCCGAGCTCATCACGAGTTCGGCAGATCTGCGGCTGATATTGTCGGCGAACGGTCTGGTGGTGTTGGTTTTAGGCCTGCTGCCCAATGTGCTGATGTCGGTGTGTCTGGCAGCGGCGCTCCCGTACGCGCCGTGAGCCACGGGTTCCTGCGCGTCGCCAACGCAGGTTAGGGGGCGGAAAAGCACAGCGCTTGTCCGCCCTATGCTTCGGTCCCTGTGGCGACATGACAGGCGGGGCCTCGCCATCTGCCGAGTACCTGACCGACCTGCACGGGGTCGCCAACGCGGGCCTCCGCGCTCCATTCCATGGTCCCGCGCGCGAACACCAGGATCACCGTCGATCCCATATTGAAGTGCCCGATCTCTTCGCCACGCGCGACTGAGATCCCGCTCTCGAAGCGATGTCGCATGCAAAGACGCTGCGCGTACAGCGGTGCCAAGTCACAGCACTTGAGGATCATGCTACCGACTAACATGGCGCCGACCATCACCACTGCGAACTCTCCACCCTGACCGCTACAGCGCAGAATCACCCGTTCGTTGCGCGCGAAAAGATCCGGCACCACACCGGCCGTGTGTGTGTTCACCGAGAATAATCGGCCGGGGACATAAACGACCTCGTTGATCGCACAGTCACAGGGCGCGTGCACGCGATGATAATTATGCGGAGCAAGATAGATTGTCGCGTAATGGCCATCACCAAACTGTGGCGCGTCGCTATCGGCAATGGCGAGTAACTGGTTGACCGAGTAAGCGCGGCCTTTTGCCTGGAGCAGTTGGTGGCCAGCCAGGTCGCCGAACTGGCTCAATTGACCGTCGGCGGGTGAGGCGAGCGACGTGGCACTGGCGGGCCCCGGGCGGGCGTCGGGGCGTAAGCGGCGTGTGAAGAAGGCATTGAGCGAAGGATAGCGGGTGGGATCGGGTTCCAGCGCGTCGCGGAGATCGATCGGGTAGCGGGCCATCAGCGTGCGAATCAACCAGCGCACGAGCCAGCGACGTTCGGAGCTCGCCAGGCGTTGCATCAATCGCGAGAGCCCGTGTTGGGGCGCGATAGTTTGCGGCCACACCTTGCACCACGACTTGAACCTGGAAACGGCAGTTGACCGCTGATGATCGTGCGCAAGTTCATAAACTACTTCGGCTTTGTCGTTCAAGCGAGTGTTACCTTATCGATGAAGGCGCGACGCCACGCGCAGCATGTCCCCTGGCGCACATTGGGGCGTTGCAACTCGTCGGAATAGCTCGCTATTCCTCCTCATCGCGCCGTGCTCTGCACACCCTGAAACATATTGCCTGCGACGTTCAATTGCCGTTTCTAGGTTGCAGCGACCCCAGGATTCCATCGTGGTTCGTCAGGGTGATGTCTGACGGACCGGAAACGAGAATTGCGTCCGCTCCGCGCCGCAGGTGAACTCGATGGTGACCTGTTGCCCCGCCGGTAACGCCGCCAACGGATGCATCAACATGAGATGCAGGCCATTTGGCGCCAAGACCCGCACGGCGTGCGCCGCAAGCGGCAATTCGGCGCGCATTTCCATGCGTGCTTCGCCTCGTGTAAAAACGGTCTCATGCAGCATCACGTGCTGGAACTGTGGACTGCGCAAGCCAGTGATCGTGAGCCTTGCGCGGCTTTCATTGCGCAACTCGCCAAACCCCGCCAGCACAGCAGTACCCGGCGGGCCCTCGCGCACCCAGGTGCCCGTTGCCGCAAGGCCCGCACAGGCGTGGGCTTGCAGGTTGGCGAGTACGAGCCCGAGCGTAAGCCAGAATTTCATCGTGGTGCGCCGATGAACTCGACGATGCCACGAATCCGCGCGGCTAAATCAGCCGCCGCGTGCGGCGGCGAGAAAACCCCAAGTAAGTGCAGATCCGGCGCGACCAGAAGCACTGAGGCGGTGTGGTCGAAGGTGTACAAGGCGGGATCCGCGGTCGGAACTTTGGCGTACAGAATGCCGAGTTGGCGGGTGAGTAGGTTAAGTTGCTCAGGCTCGGCAGTGGCGGCGAGAAAGGTGGGGTCGAAGTAACTGACATAGGCCTGTAACGCGGCAGGCGTATCCCGCGCCGGATCCACGGACACGAACAGGACTTGGGAGTGCGCGGCAAAGGCAGGGACATCCAGCAGCGCCGTGCGCGCGGCTTTCAAGGTGCTGAGGGTGGTCGGACACACATCAGGACAGTGCGTAAAGCCGAAGAAGAGCAAAGTCCATTTGCCGCGAAGATCCCCTTCGGTTAACACCCCGCCCTGCGCTTTCTGCAAGGTGAAAGGGTCGACCGCCGGTGGGTCAGGCCACAAGAAGCCCTGGATTTCAGGGGTGTCAGCGCCGGGGTCGGCGCTGCGTGCGACATACATCCCGAGGCCAAATGCGAGCAGCGCGACGCCGAGAATAAGCAGTTTGCGCAGAAGATGAGGGCTGGCGAAATTCATGGCTGCAGTATACCGGAGGCAGGCCGTCACCATCTGTAAGGCGTCAGGTACACTAGCGCGCACCTACCAGGCGCGGGATTGCAGTCGGCTAAAAAGATATGGTCTCCAAACTCGGTAAATACGAAATCATCGGCGAGGTCGGTCGCGGCAGCATGGGCGTGGTGTATCAGGCCTACGATCCCTACATTGATCGTGCGGTCGCGGTCAAAGTGGCAATGGCCGATGCGCTGAAGGACCGCGAGTCCAGCGAGCGCTTCCGCAAGATGTTCTTTAACGAAGCGCATACCGCTGGAATGTTGCGGCATCCGAATATCCTGGATATTTTTGATGCCGGCGTCGATGAAGATCAGTGCTACATCGTGATGGAGCTGATCGAACACGGCGACACGCTGCGGACTTACTGTCGCGGCGATAATCTATTACCTGTCAATCAGGTTGCCGAGCTCATCTTCCGCTGCGCCAAGGCGCTCGATTACGCACATCGCCAAGGTGTGATTCATCGCGACATCAAACCTTCGAACATCCTGCTCACGCCGGAAATGGACGTCAAGATCGCGGACTTCAGTATCGCGCATATCAATCGCACGGATATGTCGCAAACCATGCCGATGGGGTTTGTGGGTTCGCCACGCTATATGTCTCCCGAGCAGGTACAGGAAGACACCATCACGCATCAAACTGACTTGTTCTCGTTAGGAATCGTGCTCTACGAAATGCTGAGTGGTCGCCATCCCTTTGGCGGGGAGAGTTTCTCTAATCTCATCCATCGTGTGATCAACGAAGAACCCACGCCACTCGCCACCTTCCGGCCCGATCTGCCGCCAATTCTCGGGCGGATTGTCACCAAATGCCTGGAGAAAGCCCCCGAACGGCGTTATCGCATGGGTCTCGACCTGGCGTCCGATCTCAGCATGGCCTTCACGCATCTCGAACGTCCGCAGGAAGAAATACCGGCGCGCGAGAAGTTCGAGTTGGTGAAGCCGCTGGATTTCTTCCGAGGTTTCCCGGAGGCGGAAATTTGGGAAATTATTCGCGCGAGTGTGTGGCAGGAGGCCGCGCCCGGTGAGGCGATTATTCTCGAAGGCGACATCGACGATTCGTTTTTTGTGATTATCCACGGCGCCGTGAATGTGACCAAGCAAGGTCGCCTGCTTGGGCGCTTAAAGGGCGGTGAGTGTTTCGGCGAGATGGGCTATCTCAACAAAACGCGGCGCACCGCCACCATTAACGCCGAAGGCCTGGTCTTGCTGATGAAGGTCAACGCGACGTTGATCGAGCAGGTCTCGGCAGATTGCCAGTTACGCTTCAGTCGGGTGTTCCTGCGCGTGCTGAGTGAACGCCTGGCGAAAACCACGGAATTGGTGGTGCGCGGACCTTAGCGTTGAGCCGATTCGTGCGTCCGCACACCTCAGCCCAGACAGCACGTACTGAACGAGGGACTAATTTCCTGGCCCTGGAGGAATCACTAAATGATCGATTTTGAGCTTCCCGCTGAGTTGGAAGAACTGCGCCAGCGGGTGGATGCCTTTATCAAGGCGAAAGTCGTTCCGCTTGAGCGCGACCCGCGCCAACGACCGCACATCCATGAAGCGCTGCGCCAGGAGCTCGTCGCGCTGGGGCGTGAGGCCGGGCTGCTCTCCCCGCACGCGCCGCAGGAATACGGCGGTCTGGGCCTTGATCATCGCGGGATGGCGGTCATCTTTGAAGCGGCGATGTGGAGTCCACTCGGTCACCTCGCACTTAACATCCAGGCGCCGGACGAGGGCAATGTGAACTTGCTGATGCGCGTGGCTTCCCCGGCCCAAAAGGCGCGCCTGCTGCCACCGCTGGTGAGTGGTGATCTGCGCACGGTCTTCACGATGACGGAGACCGCGACCGACGGTGCCGGCTCCGATCCGTCGCTGTTACAGAGCGTGGCCCAGCAGGATGCAGAAGGTTATCTTCTCTCCGGCAGCAAATACATGATCTCGGGGGTGGAAGGCGCCGGCATCAATATTGTCATGGCGCGCACCTTGAACGTCCTGGGTCAGGATCTCGGCGCCTCGATGTTCCTGGTGGAGATGGACGCCCCGGGTTTCAAACTTGAGCGCGAACTCGAAACACTGGACTCGAATACGCCCGGCGGCCACTGGGAGGTGTCATTCGATCAGGTGCGCGTGAAGCCCGACCAGGTCCTGGGCGAAGTCGGCCGCGGGTTCGCCCAGGCGCAGCTGCGGCTCGCGCCGGCGCGACTCACG
>JANOVQ010000266.1:0-20522 GCA_031417495.1 Pseudomonadota bacterium
ACCTTGAAATCCGCGATCACACAGCGGATCGGCACCGGCTGATCGCCCGCCAGCAGATAGCCCACCGATTCCGCGACATCCAGGCCAATCAGTTCGATGACTATCTGGCTCAACTGTCCACCTTCCATGCCGAGGCCAAGGTTCCCCTGGCTGGTCGCGAGCATGTCGCGCAAGCTCATGCCGGTGCCGGTGAGATCGGCGGTGCCACCAATCGATCCGCTGGCGAGATTGGGCTCCCCGGTCGCCTTGGCAACGTTTTTGAACAGGGTCGCGATCGGCACGCGACGGACTTCCAGTTTGCCGACAATTTGCACGGGCGCTTTTCGCGCATTGATAGTCAACCACAGTGCGATATCACCACTGCCGGTGCGGAACCTTGCCGGCACCACCTTCAGGAGACGATCTTCAAGCAGAAATCTGGCGTGAAGATTATCGAGCGGCAATTTGGTCGAGATAATCCGCACGCCGTGGAAATCGACGTTGGCGTCCATCGCGGCGAGGCGACTGATATCGAGCGGCACGTCTGGCAGGATCCGCGCGTCCTGATCTTCGTCGTCGGCGCGCGCGCCGATAAAACCCTTGATATCCGCGAGATCGAGTTTTTGGCTGGTGAAACTGCCCGTCAGTAACGGCCGCTTCGGCCGTACGTCCCAGCGCAGGTCGCCGGTCAAATCACTATGGCCCATGTGACCTGAAACTTGGCGAAATTCCCACACGCCATCGACATAACCAAGCTGGCCTTCCAGCGCGTAAGGCGGCGTCGGCAGCAGCGCGATCCCGGTTAGCGGAAAAAGATCAGCCGCATTGCTGCCGCGAATGTTGAGCGTGACGTCAAGACCTTTCATGGCGATGGGATCCGTGATGGTGCCGACCACGTGGGCATGGGTATCGCCGGCTACCAGCGATACCGACAACGGATAGGGCGCCTGCGAGTTACGCAATTCGAGCACGCTGCCGCCGGTAAGATCAAAGCGCAAAGCTTGCTCCTGCACGATGCCCTTGCCGGTAAAGCGGATCCGCTGTGCGCGGTTGTCGGCAGCACCCCGGATACTCGTGGCGGCGATGCGGAGGTCGGTCTTCCTCGCCGGATCTTTATAGAGGATTTCGCCACCATCGATCGCCAGGCGCTCGATGATCGGAAATTCGTGACGATCCTCAGGCACCAATGCCAAGGCCACGGCGCCCGCCGGATTGTCGGAAAAGCGCCAATTCGCCGCGCCTTGTGCTGTTCGCTCGAGTAGCAGCTGCGGTTTGATAAAGGTGAGTTCGGTGAACTTCAGATCACCCTTGAGCAAGCTGCGCAGATCGATCGCCGCGTCTATCCTTTCAATTTGGATCATCAGGGGCGCGCTGCCGCCAGCCACGTTATCGACGGCCAGACCGCCCGCGCTCAAGCGACTTACCGGCCAGCCCCAGGTCGGGCGCAGGTCGCCCTGGATCACTATCTTGCGACCGGCCCGCGCAGACGCCGAGGTGGCGAGTGAGTCACGCGCATTGTTCCAGTCAAATAGATAGAAAAAGTAGAGCAACCCCAGGAGCGGCGTTATCACGCAAATCAGGCCGACCGCGATTAGCACGCGTGGCACACGGAAGCTCAGCGAGTGCAGCGTCTTCACGCTGGGCAATAATCTGCGCACAAGAGCTCCCTGGATCGTTCTCAACGTTACAACACGTAACGTACTGGCGTCGCGAATCTTCGTCTGTGCGCTGGATAACGGTGGCTGCTCGCCGAATTTCAGACGTTAATTGATACCTCCCATCGCATTACTGGCAGTTATCTGACGGCGCTACCTTGCGGGATGTGGTGCTCGTGGTGCGGGCCGATGAAGCGCATCACCGTGATGTCAATCATCGCTATGCGAGTGAGCTCGCAGGCGAACCGCCAGATCCCATTCAAGTCGCGCCTTATCCGCCGCATGCAGAGGACATTTAGGAATCTGCAAACGCGTAAACAAGCAAAAGACGGCGCGTGTAGCGAGCTCAAGCGCGCCCGGCGTAGTAACTCTCCAAGCGAAATCGCAAATCCCGCATTAAATACCACCGACGGTTCAGCCGGGAGAGAAAGACAATATTGCAGTTTCGAAACGCGCACTGCGCTAAGTTCGTTAGCGCACAGAGTCGGCGAACGATGCAGTTAAAATTCTGCCCTCAGCCAATGAACTATTACAGTTGTAGCAGGAGAGTGGCAATGCCATAAAAATGCCTTGCCATGCGGAGTTCTTGCATCGAAATATTCTTCTCTGTCTGACGAGGACTGGCCGTTGACCGACGCTTTCATCAACCGTATCGCCACCGCGCTTCCGCCCTATGATGTGCATGAAGGTTTTATCGCCTTCGCCCGGCAGATGATGAAGCGCGATGAGCGTCGCCTTGCCGTGTTCAATCGCATGGCTGAACGCTCGGGCATCGCCCATCGCTATTCGTTCTTCGAACCGGGAGGAGAGGGCTGTGCAGATGTGCTGCAGTTTTACCGACCCGGAGGATTTCCGGGCACCGCAGCCCGGATGAAGCTCTTCGAGGATTTCGCGCCGCGGCTGGCGGTGGAGGCGGCGGAGCGCTTGCTTGCCGGCGAAGATCGCAGTCGCATTACTCATCTCATCATCACCTGCTGCACAGGGCTTTCCGCACCGGGGATCGATTTGGAACTCATCGGCCGCTGCGGCCTCAAGGCCGATGTCGAGCGTACTTTTGTCGGCTTCATGGGGTGTTACGCGGCCATCAATGCGCTGAAGCTCGCACGCCATATCGTGCGCTCGGAAAGTGACTCGCGGGTGATTGTGATGAACCTGGAGCTGTGCACTTTGCATCTCCATGAGACCACTGAGCTGGAAGAAATCCTGTCCTTTCTATTGTTCGGCGACGGCTGCGCGGCGGCACTTATTTCTGCTGATCCCGTGGGCGTGCGGATGGATTCCTTCCATGCCGCGCTGGTGCCAGACACCGCTGATCTGATCCGGTGGAACATCCGTGATCAGGGCTTCGACATGGTGTTGTCGGGCGGTGTGCCCGGCGCCATCCGCAGCGGGTTGGCGGGTGCGCGTGCGGTTATTCTGCAGGACGACCCGATTGAAGAGATCGACCTGTGGGCGGTGCATCCTGGTGGGCGCACGGTGCTGGACGCCGTCGAGCAGGCTTTCGCGTTGCCGGGTCCCGCGCTCGACGCCTCGCGCAGCGTGCTCCGTGATTTCGGCAATATGTCGTCGGGCACGGTGATGTTCGTACTCGACCGTTTGATGCGCGCGGCGCCGCCGGGCGCCAATGGCTGCGCCATGGCGTTCGGGCCGGGCCTGGTGGCCGAAACGATGCGGTTTCGCATGGCGGCATGAGTGGGCGACTTTGCGCGCGTCGTCGAGCCCGAATTACTCGATGTGCTGGCGGCCGACGATCCTCGTGCGCGCCGCTCGCGCGGCGATCTGGTGCGCATCAATTTTGTCATGCGCCAGCAGGCGATCATGGCCAGAGCGCTTTGCGCGGTCGAGGTGACGCCGCGGCGCCTGGCCGATCTGGGCTCAGGCGATGGACGGTTCCTGCTCGGCGTGGCGCGCCGCATGGCGTCGCACTGGCCCGCTGTTACGGTGTTCCTCGTCGATCAACAGAACATTGTGAGTGACGCGACGCGAAAAGGTTTCGCTGCGTTGGGGTGGCGGTGCGAATGCATTGCCGCCGACGTGTTCGACACGCTGGCGGATCTCGAGGTCGACATCATCACGGCGAATCTGTTTCTGCATCACTTCGACGATGGCGCCCTGAGACGTTTGCTGGCACTGGTAGGTGAGCAGGTGCGGGCCTTCGTTGCCTGCGAACCGCGCCGTGCGCCAAGCGCGTTGTGGGCGAGCCGGATGGTGTTCGCGTTGGCCTGCAATGACGTGACCCGGCACGACGCTGTGGCGAGTGTGCGCGCCGGATTTACCGACTGCGAACTGTCACGGCTGTGGCCGCGCGAGGGTTGGACGTTACGCGAGGGATTAGCGCTTCCGTTCACCCACGAATTTGCGGCGCGGCGCGATGGCAGTTGATGCGCTGGTGATCGGTGCCGGACCGGCGGGCTCGGCGGCCGCGCGCCTGCTGGCGCAGGCCGGATGGTCGGTGACGCTGGTGGAGAAAGCGGCATTTCCGCGGCCCAAAGTGTGTGGTGAGTTCATTTCGGCGGCGACGCTGCCAGTGCTGGAAGCTTGCGGTGTGGCGGATGCGTTCAGCACCGCCGCCGGGCCGCCGGCGACACGGGTCGCGGCCTATGTCAAAGAGATGATGATCGAAGCTCCCCTACCGCGCGGCGCGGGGATGGAATGGGGCCGTGCACTCGGCCGCGAGCACCTGGATGCGCTGCTGTGCAAGGCAGCTGTCGCGGCTGGTGCGCAGCTGCTTCAGCCAGCCGAAATCGTCGCGTTGCGGCGGGCGGGAAACGCGCATGTCGCCACCTTGGAGTGCGTGGACGGTCAGGCAGAAATTGCCGCGAAAGTCGTGATTGTGGCCTGCGGCTCCTGGAACGCGAAGGGTCCCTTTGCGATTACCCGCCCACCGCGTCCATCTGACCTGTTCGCCTTCAAGGCCCATTTCTGCGGTAGCGCATTGCCTGCAGGGTTGCTGCCGCTGATCGCATTCCCGGGCGGCTATGGCGGCATGGTGCACAGCGACGGTGGACGGATCTCCTTGTCCGTTTGCATCCGGCGCGACCGGCTGACGCGGGCGCGCGAAATGTATGTCGGCAAGGCGGCCGAGGCGGTGTTTCAGCATATCGCCACCCACACCGCCGGGGTTCGCCTGGCGCTACGCGATGCCGTACGCGATGGAGGGTTTCTGTCCACCGGACCGCTCCGTCCCGGGATCCGACCTCGCCATCTCGATGGGGTGTTTTTCACAGGCAATATCGCTGGCGAAGCGCATCCGATCATTGCCGAAGGGATCAGCATGGCGATCCAGTCTTCCTGGCTGCTGGCGCAGTGTCTTATCGCGGGGGGCCCCACCACGGGGGCCGCCTATGCGCAGGCGTGGATAAAGCAATTTGCCGCCCGCCTGCGCGCCGCATCCTTGTTTGCACATTGTGCCATCCATGACCCGACCCGCGTCGCTGCTACCCAATTGATTCGGGCGTTTCCTGGAATCCTCACCTGGGGGGCGGCGCTGAGCGGCAAGGTCACCGCGGTCATGTCTGCGCAGCGCAGCGAAGTGCGGGCGGCCTGCTGATCGCGGCGTCAGACATGGCGCTATCTACCGCGAGAAGCCGCAAGCCATTTCTGCTGTGGCTGGGTTTCGGTGCGATGTGTGTCGGCATGTTCATGGCAATCCTGGACATTCAGATCGTCGCCAGTTCGCTGACGGTAATCGCATCGTCGCTGGCGATTTCCCCAACTCGGATTGGCTGGCTGCAAACCAGCTATCTGATGGCAGAAGTGATCGCGATACCGCTCACTGGACTTCTGACCCGTGCTTTCTCCTTGCGCTGGATGTTCGTCGCCGCGACCTTCGGTTTCACGTTGGCAAGTCTGGGTTGCGCGATGAGCTCAACTTTCGCGACGCTCATCGCTTTTCGCGTGGCCCAGGGACTTTGCGGCGGCATGCTGATTCCGGCGGTATTTACTTCGGTGTTCATCATGATGCCCGAGCCGAACCGCCTTCTCGCCACCACTATCGCCGGTGTTTTCGCGTTGTTGGCGCCGACTCTCGGCCCGCTTGTCGGCGGCTATCTCACGGAGTCGCATTCCTGGCATTGGATATTCCTGCTCAATATCGTCCCGGGCCTAATCGTCACCGGGATTGTGGCTGGGGTGGTTAGGATCGGTACGCCAGATCGCGCAGTGCTGCGGGAACTGGACTTCTTTGGTTTGGCATCTCTCGCGGGCTTTCTCGCGTTGCTCGTCATGGTGCTGAACGAAGGTCCGCGCCATCATTGGCGGGGCGATTTTATTCTCGCCGCAAGCGGCATCTGTGTGGCCAGCGGCGTACTCGGGATTTGGCGCTGTGTGGTTACCAACCATCCCTTTGTCAATCTCCGGCGGTTCGGCAATCTGGCTTTTTCCGGCAGCTGTCTCTTCAGCTTCGTGCTGGGTCTTGGCTTATTTGGCTCGATTTATATTCTTTCGTTGTTTCTCGGGTTGGTGCGCGGCTATTCGCCGCTGATCATTGGCGAAATCCTGATGGTGACTGGTGTTGCGCAACTGACGACCGCGCCGATTGTCGCGTGGTTGGAGACTCGTACGCCCCCGAAAATTTTGACCGGCCTGGGCTTTGGTCTGTTCGGCGCAGGGCTTTTGGCCAATGGGTTTGCGGGTCCGCTAACCGATTTTTCAGGCCTGTTCTGGCCGCAAGTCATGCGTGGGGTGGCCTTGATGTTGTGCCTGTTACCGACGACGCGGCTCGCGCTGGAGATGTGGCCGCCGAGTGAGGTGCCGGAAGCCAGCGCACTGTTCAACCTCATCCGCAATCTTGGTGGCGTGATTGGAATCGCGCTGATCGACACCCTGCTGCAGGAGCGAACACCGGCCCATGTCGCGGCCCTGGTAGCGAAGCTCCAGGCCGGTGATCCGCTCACGGCGCGGTTAGTTGGTCTGCCGGTGGCAGCGTTTCAGAATTTGCCGATGGGGCCCGTGGATGAAATAACGAAAGCGCTGATCACGCCGCTGATCGAGCGCGCCGCGCTGACTCAGGTTTTCAACGAAGCATGGCTCGCGCTCGGCGTACTCTTCGTACTTTCCCTGTTGGCGCTGTTGCTGCCCCTGGAATCAGGTGCAAGTCACAGAGGCCACGGGTTCGGCACCCACTAATTAGTAGAGCGGAAATACCCGCCACCGCCAGGCGAATGTTGCTCCCGCACTCCAAATCATCGCGTGCCGCTATCCGCGCCATTCACGCCGCGCGAATCAGGGGCACGCACTTCGCCGGTGAGGTGCTGTTTTCCCGCGGCGGGGTCGCCCCACCCGAGACTGGCGATGTTCGGCAGCGAACAGACTCCGAGGAGCGCGCTGCCTACAGTGAATTCAACGGCAGCCTGTGCGCAACAACTACGATTCGCAGTGCAGATGGGCCGGCATTGATTACCGTCTGCTGGCTCATCATGCTGAGGATCCGAAGTAGCCAAAGTCACGCGTTACCTGCGTGGTAAGGTCGGCCCAACGCACGACCCTGCCTAAGGAAGGAGTGGAGGATGCCGCAACGTGAGATCGTGATTCCGGGGACGGGGCCGTCTGCGGGGTTCGTCAGACTTACCCATCTCATCTACCTGCTGCACGCGTTTAGCGCTGTGATGGGCGTGCTCGGGTCGGCATTCATCGTGACCGCGTTCTTGAGTGGCTGGCCGTCCATCCTTGCCGTGATCTTGAACTACCTCCAACGTTCGGAGGTCCGCGGCACGTTTCTCGAGTCACACTTTAGCTGGCAAATTCGCACCTTCTGGTTTGCCCTCCTGTGGCTCTTACTCGCCACTCTGCTGATGATGACCGTGATCGGAATCCCTTTCGCGTGGGTGCTGGTAGTCGTCGTCGGTGTGTGGGTGCTCTATCGAATTATCCGCGGTTGGCTGGCACTTTCCGCGGGCACCGCGATGCCAATGATGAATCAATAATCTGCGCTAGAAAACCAGATAGAGGAGGATGATCACCGCGACCGGAACGCCCATTAACCACAAAACCAGACCTTTCATACGCATTGCTCCTGTCAGGGAAACTCATAAATGTCATCAGGCCCAGCGAGTGAGCCGACTGAAATCCGTCCTCTGATCCCGGTGACATCCACCCCGAGTCGCCGCCCACCAAGCACCTGCGGCACCTGCTACCAGGGACGCCGCGGTTAGAAACCCTATCAATACGCCGACCTTACGTGCCATTTCCGCAGCTTGCCGGGCTTTGCGCGCCAGCTCTCGGGTTTCGGCCACCGCTTGAACGACGCGCGCCTCCGCGTCTTCCATTGACATGCCGGTGCGGGCAACCACGACCTCCGCTAGAAATTGCTGATCGTCGTCACGCAAAGAATCTGTGGAGGCGTTAGAAACGAGGAGCCGGCTCACGTCCTGGGCCGTCGCAGTCTGTGTGGATCGCAGCAAGCGGTCGGCCGTGAGCCGCTCCGTGTAATAACCCTCTATGACGCTATCTTTGGCGGCGGATACGCTTGCGTCCTCCACGCCGGCTTTGGCGATCTCCACCCCAGCTTTCGCTACGCCACTCGCCGCTGAAGCGGCGAGATAGGTCGCGACCAAGGTGCCGAGCGCCCACACCACTAGACCATGAATACCGTCCCTGACTTCAACTTCGTGATCATTAACCGCCGCAATTCGGCGGCGCATTCGACCAGCGAGGTAGCCTCCCGCCATCATGCTCGACACCACAACCCAGAGGGTCCACAAGCCAATCGCGGCGATGAACATGCTGCCGGAACTCCCCTCGCCACGATAAGGTGACGCCATCGTGAGTCCAATCGTCGATCCGAAGGCCATGAACAGCACTGAAATTGACGTGCTGAGCATTGCACCGGCCACAATCGCGGGCCAATCTACATAAGCGGGACTTGTGTGCATGCTGCTGCTATGAATTTCATTGAATCCGGTCGCTTCCGTTATCACGCTGTGTCTCCTTTAATAGTGGCCTAATCAAGCCGATTGATGGCGACTGTCAACCGCTTCAGCCTCACCGCAGCCCGAGAAATGATAAAAGTGCAAGGATGACTACAATCAGCCCTACGATATAGATGATGCCGTTCATGATGGTTCTCCTGTTATCGACTCGCGTGCCTTAAAAAGCTTTACGATACTTTCTCAACGCTGGTCTCTTCCGTGTAATTGATATCTTCGGCGCCGTTTCGCTTGAGGATTGCTTTCGCGCGCTCTATTTCATCTCCAGATTCGGCATGCACGGAAAGCAGAATATTTCCGCCGTTGATCTTTCCTTCGTAGCGTTTCGCCTCGTACTCCGGAATGCCCAACCCAACCAAGGTACCGGTCAGGCCGCCCACCAGGGCACCCGCCGCTGCACCGCTCAAGGCCGCCATAATCGGCCCCGCAGCCACCAATGGGCCGACGCCCGGAATGGCTAGCAAACCGATACCCGCAAGCCATCCCAAACCGCCACCTAGCGCCCCACCTACGCTCGCACCGGCGGTGGCGCCCTCGGGCGCTTTCGTGTTCTGTTCGTGCGCAAAATCGCGCGAACCGCTTTTGTCCGGAAACAGCGCAGAAATGTCGTCGCTGGTGAACCCAGCGACTTTCAGCGCATCGACCGCTCTGTTCGCACTGGTGGAATCCGCCACGATTCCAAACACCGCTTTTGTCTTAGCCATCACTAGCTCCTTGGTTTATCACGCGCGAATATCAGTCGATTTTGACTTCTATCTCGTCGATTACATCTTTTTCACCTGCGACTTCTTCCGCCGCGGCGACGATACGGGCATGTTCGTCGATGATCCTCACGGGACCCCGCAAAGTGGCCAACCCGCCCACAGTGACAAATTTGACGTTATGGCCAGTAACGCCTAGCGCATCGTCGCGAGCAATTGCTTCGCGTATTTTGCGGGTGATGTCGACGGCATGGGGATCACTGGACTGATCTAGTGGCGCGAGCTTATCGCGCCTCGCGCCCGTCATCTCGCCGACACCAAGCAGTTTGCTCAAGGAGGGAAAGCATAGGAGCGTTTCGCAAGCAGCTTCTGTACGCTTGCGCACCAAACGTCACTTTGCCTGTCGACGACAAGCGTGATCCTGGGGTGGCGCCGACGTGAGTGAGGCGCTGGTGGTGGATGCGCTTTTGCGCGCTGGTAAGCGGGTCGCGGTGTTCGACCGCCGCGGCATCCTTAACGTACTCGATCGCGAGGGTCTCGAGCAGCGGGCTCGTGAATGCCACATGGGATCAATAGTAGAAACTGCTTAGCAGATGGTGAGCTCGTTTACCGGCGATATCCCCGCATCTATCGCCAGAGAGCAAGCCTCTCCTTAAAAGGTGTAGGACGCGGTGATCGAACCAAAATTATGGATTCGATCCTGGCCGTCGAATTCCAGACTGCGCCACGCCTGAGCATAGGAAAATTTCCAGGAACCGGCAGCCACACTGAGGCCGGCTACGAAATCGCCCACCAGCGGCTTCTTATCCACCGAGTGACTGTTCGCGAAGGTGTTGCCGTCCAGGAAAATATCGCGCAGTACTGCTCTGCCGGTGACAGAAGTGAAGACATAAACGCCGAATTTTTCGCGGCTTGTGAGCCGTGGATCGTTAACGGACGTCGGTGCGTTGGTGTCGCCCCCGGGCCCGATAATCGACGTGCCATAATCGCCCGGAACGTTCCAGCCACAGCGGAACTCACCGCCTGCGTTCACATAGGTGTACACGTTACCCACCACACCGCCGCCGTGCACGATGAAATCGTAACCCCAGCCGCTGACGCTGGCGCTACGCAGAAGGCGATGCTTGTGCGAATACACCAATGCCACCCCGGGCTCATTGTCGAGTTGATTGTCCCACCCTTGCGCCTTGGGAATATCGCGCAGGTCATGCACCAGTTCCTGCGCCTGTTCTGCCAACGAAGCCGGACCAACTACCCCTAGCTGCATTTCCAGAGTGTCGAGCGAGCGCTCAGTCTTGCTGATAAAGGCCAATCCGCCGTACAGCCAGCCCGCATAGGGCCGATCATTTTCGATCAGGGCTGGCGTACTAATATCTTCCGGCGTGTAGATCTGTTGCCCCAGGATGAAGCCAACGTTGTGCTGGCTGTCCGGCACATTGATGAAAGGCATCCGCGACACGATCGGGATCAGCCAGCGCGGTAAGCGTCGCTCTTCCGCATAGTGGTGCAAATCCGGCGACAGCCATCCGATTTGGAGCCCGTTGGTGTATTGGTTGTCGTTACCGCCGAAGAGATCGTTTTCGAAAATCACCGTGAACGTCGAAGATTCGGACGGCAACCGGTCGGCGCCAAACACGGCAAGCGACACCATCGCGCCCACCATGGCAGCGGCCAGTCGCCACTTCGTGTAACCAGTCCTAGAAGGACCGCGCGCCATTCGAACCCCCGGCATGGACACGGTGCTATCTTCCTGGACTTCCCAAGTCTTCATTTGCAGGTCGGCGGCTTGCCGTTTGGCACCGGCGCACGCGCGATATCGGCCGGCCAGCCGTGTCACCGGTGGATAGCCCAAGGTTAACCCCACGAATTGCGCGAAGGACTGTCGCATAGTTTTGGTTCCTGACTGAGAACGCCTGGCAGAGGCGAAGTTAATAGGCTGCATAGCGCGATTCTTGCATTAAATCCCCATGCAAGCGACGGCGCACCAGCGCGTGTCTTGCCAGGCGCATACCAGCAGCCCGCAGCGGTTGTTGGCAGTGCCTGGTCTTCACGCGCGGGATGGACCGAATGAAAAATATGCGCAGACGCGCGGTAAAAACTTCAAAGTTGAATTCGTTGGTGGGGCCTTGGCTATTGCCCTGCGCATGCGGCAGACCGTCAGTGTGCAGAGGAAATTATCCGAGCATACGGTGCCGTGGTGATTGAAGACGATCCACGCTATCGCGAGCGATCCGGACGCCAGTCCGTGGTTCGGTGAGTCGTCATGGTTACCGACTCCACTTTTCGACAGCGCCAGCAATGCCGATTCGGCTGATCTGTTCATTCAGTCCCGCGCGGTAGGTTCTTACAAAGCTGATTCCGTCTACCGAGGCATCAATGGCTTTCCAAGCGCCATTACGGAGCATCATCCGATAGTCCACGTGCCTTGGTGGTCCATTTTTAGACGACACCAAGGTGCGCACTAAAACCGCGTTGGGGTTATCGCCAACGGGCATCGCGCCAAGATAAGAAATTTCCGCCCCCGCGTATTGGCTAATGTGTGCGCCGTAGAGTCGAAGTAATGCCTCGGCAAACGCCAGGATGAAAGTGATGCGCTGTGCTTCACTCGCTGCCTGCCAGTGCCGGCCGAGAATCAGTTTGGCGAAAACCTCGGTATCCACATGGGGAATCACATATTTCCGAATCAATGGAATCACCCGCGTCGGATCCTGCTCGATGGCGGCCTCATCACGCAGAACTGCCAGACGCAACCCTTCTACGCTATTACGGACCACTTCAGAGGGCGTCGGTTGCGCCGCTGCGCCGAGCGTCGGAAGAAACACCAACAAGCACAGCAGGCGGGAAATACGCCGGTACAAATCACGCGCAACGGGGCTTCTCGCTCGCTCGTGGGTGCGCGAGCTCATGCGCAAACTGCCCCGTGCACGGAAGGCATTCGGCCTGTCATCAAGGCTTCGCTGCGGTTCGAGATCACTCGCCTGTTCATGTCAGGTTCTCCTGGTCCGGGAAGGGTCCGCTAAATTCACATCGCCCCAGTGGTTAACCTGGAGCAGCAATCTATATGCCATCGGTACGCGCCTGCTTCGCGGGCGAAAACCTCGCGGGATCGCTATCTCGCGGGTAAACGTTATCAATCATTAGGTTTGTTGGGTGCAACGACTGTGGTGGCCGGGGCTGCGCATCGACCGAGCTCGCGCAGCGCAAAACAGTGACAGTGGACGTAAGCCTGCGGCTAGGCGAGTCAAGGTGACACCGCCAGGCCGGCGAACGGCAAGAACGCTTCTGCAACCGTCCCGCGTTCGTCCGCGCGGCGAATGACAAACATCCCGCCGAGCTGCCGCACTCGTTCGCGCATCCCGCGCAGGCCATGCGCTAAGGATTTGTCGAGGGCGTTGTGATCGATGCCGATACCATCATCCACCACGCGCAAGCGAATCCCTTGCGCTTCGCGGCTTAGGACCACCTGTACCTCACTGGCTTGCGCGTGTTTGGTGATATTAGTGAGACATTCCTGGGCAATCCGATAGAGCGCGATTGGCCACTCGGGATCGATTTCACCCAACTCCTCAGTCACCTGCGCAGCGCAGGGACGACCGGTGCGGGCTGTGTAATCCTCACACAACGCCGCCACTGCCGAGCCAAGGCCCAGCGTATCCAACAGACTGGGCCGCAAACCGTGAATAATCCTTCGCTTGAGTTGGACCGTGTCGAGCAGCACGTGGAGGGCGCGGTCCAGGCGCACGGCAAGCGTCGGATGCGTGTCCTTTAGCCGGCTCGCCACGGCGGCCACATCCAGGTTCATGGCGGTGAGATTCGCCCCCAGCTCATCGTGCAGCTCGTTGGCGAGCGCCATTTTCTCGCGCTCCGCAATATTCTGCAGGCGCGCAGACAACTGCGACAATTGCGCCGTGCGCTGTAGAACAGTTTCCTCCAACGACGCGTTTAGCGTGTGCAGTGCCTGCTCCGCTTTCTCGCGCCGCCGCACATTGCGATCGATCAGAAAGTAGGTGAGAACCAGCAATAACAGGACTACCACGCTCATCATCCCTGCCAGGACATTTGTCTGCACGTAAGTTCGATAGACGCCTGCCGCGCGAACTCTCGCCAACGCGAGTTCCGCTTCCGTCATCGTGGTCAATAGGCGCCGAATACCGGCAGTTTGGCGACCTCCGATGTCATACATCTGCGCGATCGCCAGCGCTTCATCCCCGCTCTGAAACTGCGCGATGCGTTGCACCACGCCCGCTAATCTTTCGTTAATGAGTTGTCGCAGCGTGTAGCCGAGCGCAACTTGGCGTGGATTATCCGCCACCAGCCGATCCAGCTCGGCCACGTGCTTGGGGAGCGCGGCTTTGGCGGCGGTGTAGTGTTGCAGGAATTCGGGGTTCTTGGTCGCAAAAAAAGCGCGCAGTCCTGCATCCGCGTCCATCAATGTGGTCCTCACATCGTCGATGCGGTTCACCACGATCCAGGTGTGACTCTGCGATTCCGTCGCGGTTTTCAATTCGCGCAGGTTCGCCCACAAACTCACCGCGTTGCCGATCACCAGGCACACCCCGCCAATAATCAGCAGGCTGATATGCAGGGGGAGGGCACGGTTGTTGCGCTTAGACATACGCCTAAGTGTAGCGTCACGATCCGCCGCGCGCACCGAGCTCAGTGAGTGGTTGCGGCGAGACCGGAAACCAGTGCGAGGAGCGCGGGGAACTCCTGTGTCTTGTCGAAAAAATGGGTGGCACCGAGGCGCATTGCGAGGGTGCGAAATGCCGGATCAGCATAGTTGCTGAAGATAATGCGCGTCTGCGGTGGGTGGTGCCAACCGGCTTCGGCAACTGCGCGGAGGACTCCGAGACCCGTGCCGGCTTTAAGTTTTATATCAAGGATCAGAACATCGCAGGCTGCGCTGCGCAGATGTTCAAGCGCACTCGGTTCACCGTCGGCATGTCCGCAACAGACCACGTTGGGCAAATCGTTGATCTGCTCCTCCATGATGGTACGCACCATCAATGAATCTTCCACCACAAAAACGCTTAAAGCCATCGCGCGCTCTGCCGGGAGAAAATGGTGCACACGCCGCTAGGCATACCGCGCAGGCGTTCAGGAGATCTTGCTGGTTGCGGCATTAGTTTAACGCGTAAGCCGCGAAGACAGGCATCATTTCAAGGTCGGGCACACGCGCGAACGTGCGGTACTCGTTGAGTCGGTTGTAGAGCGTTTTCAAACTTATCCCGAGCACTTTGGCCGCGTGCCGCTTGTTGCCTTCGCAGCGATTCATGGTGGCAAGAATAAGTTCGCGTTCCATTTCCGCCAAGGGAGCGCCGACCCGGAGCGAAATCGTCGCGGTCGGCGCACGTGCCGCGGTGGCAGGTTGTATGGCAGCGCAGAGATCGAGCTCACCGTCAGCCAGGATATAGGCGCGGTGCAGCGCATTCTTCAGCTCGCGCACATTGCCCGGCCACGTGTGATTGGTCAAAAATCGCATGGATAAATCGGATAGACATTTGACTTGACGCTCTTCCGCATTGAGCTCAGCAAGAAATCGATTGGCGAGCAGCGCGATGTCTGTCCCTCGTTCGCGCAAGGGCGGAACGTGGATAGGGAAGACCGCCAGGCGATAGAGGAGATCCGCGCGCATTGCCCCATCTTGTACAGCTTGATCAGGCTCTCGATTAGTCGCTGCAATCACGCGGCAGTTGCTCATAAGTTCTTGATCGCCGCCGATCCGGTAGAAGCGATTGGTTTCCAGCACGCGGAGCAACTTGGCCTGCATATCGAGAGGCATTTCCGTGATCTCATCCAGAAATAACGTGCCTTCGCCGGCGCGCTCGAAAACACCTTTGTGCGAGCGGACAGCGCCGGTGAAGCTTCCGCGCTCGTGGCCGAACAATTCCGCCTCGATCAGGTTGGCAGGGATCGCTCCGCAATTAACTGCGATGAAGGGGCCTTTCTGGTTGGATTGACGATGCAAGGATTGTGCAACCACTTCCTTGCCGGTACCGCTCTCGCCGACTAACAGAACATTCGCGCGGGTCGGCGCGACTCGCTGCAACATCGCGCGCAACGCGAGCATTGGGGGCGACTCCCCCCACAGGTTCAGGGTGGGGGGCGGCAGCACTTGCAGGTGCGGAATCACGGGTTCCCGAAAGCCGATCTGAATAGCGGCGATAGTCTTCGCGTCCAATAAAGGAAGCGTGATCTGCTCGGCGCAGAGTTTGCTGGTTTCTTGCATGGGGAACCCTCCTGTGAATACATTTGAGCTCAGTAGCGCCACGGCCATCGCGCTACCGGCGTGAACGCTAATGTGCGCTTCAGGACGTGCTCGCGTAAGCGCAGTGTGGCTAGCGTTGTTGTCGGACGAGACAACATCCACGTAGGACAATGGAGGACACGGCGCGCATTCGCGCCTGGCATTTTGCCTAAATCGGCGGGCCTGAAAGAATCGCTTTTGATGGCACTCAGAAGCAGCCGCGGCAGCTCTTTGAAGTGTGATCTTATGGGTAGGTTGGGGTAAGCGCAGCGAACCCCAACAATAACCCTCCGCGTTGGCATTTTGAGCGCGCAACTTTGTCGACCTGATGTTGGGGTTCGCTGGGCTCACCCCAACCTACAAGCTACGAGCGACGAACTGGTTTCGTCGCCGCTCCCGATTTTGCAAGCTTGCGTTCCGCTTAGTCGGCAAAAAAATCTGGAGGGATAGACGGCCGATCCTATCCGGGACCGGGTCTATCCTTTGATTTCTCTGCGCGTGACGGTTTTTTATCCGCCTCTCCGGCGTTGCTTAACGGCGCTTTTTTCTTTATGTCCTCCATGATCGCATAGGCGTCTTGAATACCCGGCGGCTTGGTGGGCTTGTTTTTTTCGCGCATATAATGACCTCGATAAGGGTTTGCGATGCGGTAGTCGTCGGCTGCACGGTCCTGCGACGAATCTTCAGTTCTCACAGTAATCGCGCCGCCAGCAGGGCGCCCAGACATTTAAGAAACGACAACTAAGCATGAACGAACGAGACTGTCCGTACGCTAGCGTGCTTAGCCGCTCCCCTACTTAGACCCCGAGCCGGATGACCTTTATGCTGTGGATCGCCGCGCTCGTTCTCGTCCTGGTTGGAATCGCCGGCGTAATCCTGCCCGGACTGCCCGGCACTCTCCTCGTATTTCTGGGCCTTATCCTTGCCGCCTCTATCGACGACTTCGCACGCGTTGCTGTGTGGCCGACGTTAACGACGCTGGCAATTCTCACCGTCTTGTCGTTAGCTGTGGACATTCTCGCCACCGTGCTCGGCGCCCAGCGCGCAGGCGCCAGCGGAAAGGCGCTAGCGGGCGCTGCGCTCGGCACCCTCGTGGGGGCTTTTTTCGGTATCCTCGGACTGATCTTCGGCCCCTTTATCGGCGCAGCCGTCGGGCAATACATGAGCCAGAGCGACCTCCTGCAAGCCGGCCGCGTGGGCCTGGCAACGTGGCTTGGGATACTCCTCGGGGTGGCACTGAAGATTGCACTGGTCTTCGCCATGTTGGGAATTTTCGCCACCGCCTACTTCATTTGAGGCAGATTTGGAATCCCGCTAACCCACGCGCCTACGCCAAGCGTGCGCAAAAAATTAGCAGACGATTCACCTCCAAGCTAATTCTCGAGGCGGAATCCGAGCTTGATCGTCACTTGCCAGAAGGAAATTTTATCGTTCTCGACTTGACCACGAGTTTCAACGATTTCAAACCAGTCCACGTTCTTAATAGTTTTGGTCGCTTTGGCAATCGCATTTCGCACGGCTTTATCTGCGCTTTCAGTCGAGCTTCCGGTAATTTCAATTTTCTTGTAAACATGTTCGCTCATGAGATTCTCCTTGAGATGAATTTAGGGGTGCTGCTGCAGATTTGCGCAATGGGGCACAGTGCGCCGCAGCGACACGAAGCTTCTGTGCGATAACAGACATTTAAATTCATACCGCCGATACTGCCGCTCCGTGATTTAGCGAAGTCGGCGTTTGCTAGTCGCGCAAGCGCGAATGAAGCTTTAACGAGCATCGTCCGCGCTAAGTGCGGAGCCGTACGGAGCGATACTCCGGGCAATGGCATTCTGGGCGTCTTATCTCCTGCGGCCGAACGCCGACTTCGAGCATGCGCACAACTGTAGACTCCATGGGCCAGATGCAAGTGCCAGACGACGCGCTGTGGGGGGCATCGACGCAGCGTGCAGTACTCAATTTCCCCATCAGCGGACATTGCCTGCCGGCGGCATTCATTCGCGCGCTCGGCTTGATCAAACTCGCGGCTGCGCGCGCGAACGAAGAATTGGCGCATTTGTCGCCGGCCAAAAGCCTCCTCATTCAACAGGCTGCCGGTGAAATTGCGGCCGGCGAACACGCCACCCAGTTTCCGGTCGATGTGTTTCAGACCGGCTCGGGCACCTCGACCAATACCAATGCCAACGAAGTGATCGTTAATCGCGCGCGCCAGCTCGCGGGCGAGGCCGCGCCTGTGCTGCACCCGAATGATGATGTCAATCGCAGTCAATCGTCGAATGACGTAATGCCCACGGCCCTGCATGTGAGTGTGGCGTTGGCGTTACATCACGATTTGGCGCCAGCGTTGCGCGAGCTGGCGGTGGCTTTGGAAGAAAAAGCAGTGGAGTTCGCGGCCATCGTGAAGATTGGCCGCACGCATCTGATGGATGCCACGCCGCTGACTCTGGGTCAGGAATTTTCCGGCTACGCGAGGCAGCTTCGCAAGGCGGGCGAGCGCACCCAACGCGCGATTGCAGTACTTGGTGAACTCGCCATCGGTGGCACTGCGGTGGGCACTGGGCTCCATGCGCCACCGGCGTTTGCAGCGCGAGTCTGCGAGATACTTACCGGCGAGTCAGGTCTGGCGTTTCGCGAGGCGCGCAATCACTTTGAGGCGCAGGCCGCGCGCGATGATTGCGTGGAGGTGGCCGGTCAGCTCGCGGCAGTCGCGGCCAGCCTCACCAAGCTAGCCAACGATCTGCGCCTGCTTGGTTCGGGACCGCGCGCCGGTTTCGCCGAATTGCGGCTGCCGACCTTGCAGCCGGGATCGTCGATCATGCCGGGCAAAGTGAATCCTGTCCTGTGCGAAATGCTGGTGCAGGTTGGCCTTTATGTGCATGGGCTGATGCAAACTGTGACCGCCTGTGGCCGCGACGGTCAGCTCGAACTTAACGCGACCTTGCCTTTGCTCGCGTATTGTCTGCACGAGGCCGTTCAATGCCTGGCTAACGGCGCGCGCGCGTTTGCGCGCGGATGCGTAACGGGCCTCGCGGCGGATAGCGATCGTTGCCGCGAATTGACGACGCGGTCCTTGATGCTGGTGACCGCCCTCACCCCCATGCTGGGCTATGACGTCGCGGCGGAGGTGGCACATGAGGCACTGGCGAGCGGCCGATCGTTGCGTGAGGTCGTGCTTATCCGCGGATTACTGGACGCGGCGGCGTTGGATCGTGCGCTTGATCCGCGCGCCATGACGCTTGCCGACCGCCCATCATCAGCCTCGCCAATGCTGCTGCCCGCGGCGGGTGGCGAGAGCGCACAGGAGCGCGACAGGACGACGCGGTGATGGCCCCGCCCGTCTGTGATCGTTAGCACGGCGCAGTAACAATGGAAAACCCTCTTTCTGATCAAGCGCCACGCGCGCCGGTCAGCGACCAAACCAAGCGTCCCTCAGCACCAGGTGGGAGCGCGCTAAATTTTCGACCACAGCGCTGGTGGCTAATTTTTCTCGCATTGATGGCCGGCAACTATCTCGTGACGCGGTTGATCTTTCCCGAGCCATCCTCGATCACGGTGTCGTATACATTCTTCAAACAACAAATTGCGGCTGGCAACGTGCAACATGTCGTCAGCGTGGGAGATGCCATTCGCGGCAGCTTCAAGACTGCAGTGACTTATCCTGCCGTGCCTTCCGCGGCGGGCGTCACCGACCTGCCGGCGCCTGCTACGGCACCGCGCACCGCCCTGCGCTTCGAAACCTGGCGACCAACGTTTGCCGATCCGGGGCTCGAACAGCTGTTAGAGCAAAAGGCCGTGGTGATCGACGCAGTCGATCAGAGTCGGCCGTCATGGTTCACCCTGCTGGTCGGATTTGGACCGACACTGCTCTTGATCGGTGCCTTCATCTGGGTGAGCCGGCGCGCCGCCCAATCTGGGGGCGGCTTGTTTGGGCTCGGTCGTAGCCGTGCCAAGCGCTACAGCGAAGAACAGCAAAAAGTCACCTTCGACGATGTTGCCGGGATCGATGAAGCAGAGAATGAGCTCGTCGAGATCGTCGATTTCCTCAAGAATCCAGCCAAGTACCAGCGACTCGGCGGCACCGTGCCGAAAGGGGTGTTGTTGATCGGTGCGCCGGGCACCGGCAAAACCTTATTGGCGCGCGCGATCGCGGGCCAGGCGGGTGTCCCGTTCTTCAGTCTTAGTGCTTCCGAGTTTGTCGAAATGATCGTCGGCGTGGGCGCCTCGCGGGTTCGCGATTTATTTAAGCAGGCCCGCGAAGCTGCCCCGTCAATCATCTTCATTGACGAGCTGGATGCCATCGGTCGCGCCCGCGGGAGTGGTGCGCAGCTTGGCGGTCACGACGAGCGCGAGCAAACCCTGAATCAGATCCTGACCGAAATGGACGGCTTTGATTCGCGGGAGGGGGTAATCGTGCTGGCTGCCACGAATCGCGCCGATGTGCTCGACCAGGCGTTGTTGCGACCGGGCCGCTTCGATCGTCGTGTGGTAGTGCAGCGTCCCGATCGCGCCGGTCGCGCGGCGATCCTCAAGGTGCACACCAAGCACGTGCCGCTCGCGCCGGATGTTTCGCTCGAGCGGATCGCTGCTGAGACGCCCGGCCTGGTGGGTGCGGAGCTGCGCAACCTGGTGAATGAAGCAGCCCTGCGTGCGGCGCGCGAAGACGCGAGTGCCGTGCGTAGTGAGGATTTCGCGGAAGCAATGGAGAAGATCACGCTCGGGCCGGCGCGCAGTATTCTCTTGAACCCAGTCGAGCGCAGGCGCACTGCCTATCACGAGGCTGGTCACGCGTTGCTCGCCTTGCTGGTGCCCGGCAGCGATCCGGTGCATCGCGTCTCGATCGTCCCCCGCGGGATGGCCTTAGGCGTCACCTATCAACTTCCCGTCGATGATCGCACGAGCTATGCGGAAGACTATCTGCGCGCACGAATCACCAGCACCCTCGGTGGGCGAGCTGCCGAGAAAATTGTCTACGGCGCGATCACCACAGGCGCTGAAAACGATTTGCAGCAGGTCACCGAGA
>JANOVQ010000267.1:0-3518 GCA_031417495.1 Pseudomonadota bacterium
TATGTGCAGTAATTTAAAGCTAACGCTTTGATCGGAAAGTCTCCTATTCACCGACTCAACATAAAAACCTACCGACCTAAATAAATCAAATGTGCTGCAGCACATTTCGTCTATCTCGGCCGTTAATCTGGCAAACAAAAACCAAGAACACGAATTAGCTCCCTCCCCGAATGCGAACCCTCGACCTCAAGCAAGCGGCCGAATTCCTCAAGATGCACCCGCAAACTGTCCGCCGTTTGGCGAAGGCAGGACAACTGCCCGGCGCCAAACCCGGCAAGCACTGGTGCTTCTTGGAAGAAGATCTTGCCGACTATCTGAGGTCGCTGTACGGTTCATCTCGGCAGGTGTCGCAAGGGAGCTTCAAGGAGGCAACCTTATGGCACTATTCAAGAGAGCAAAGTCGAATTACTGGTGGGTGCGATTCACGGCCCCCAACGGCGAGCAGGTACGCGAGTCTACTGGGACTGCCGACCGCCGATCCGCGCAAGAGTATGAAGACCAAAAGCGCGCGGCCCTCTGGCGACAGCACAAGTTAGGCGAGAAGCCTCGCTATCGCTGGCAACAGGCAGTTGAGCGGTGGGTGATCGAAGCGGCGGCACACGCCAGCCTGGAGGATTCGAAGATCCATCTGCGATGGGTCCATCGATTTCTTTACGACGTGTACTTGGACGCAATCGATCGCACCTTGCTCGACAAGATCGTTCAAGCGCGGCGCGCTGAAGGCGTCGCGATTGCGACGGTCAATCGGTTGTTGGAGATCATTCGGGTGATCCTGCGCCGGGCTGCGCAGGATTGGGAATGGATTGATCGCATCCCTGCGATCCGATTACAACCCAACCCGGTTCGCCGGATCCGTTGGTTGACGAGTGAAGAAGCGGAACGTTTGTTGCGCGTGTTGCCACCACATCAAGCGGCGTTAGTGCGTTTCTCGTTGGCGACAGGGCTGCGGGAGCGGAATGTGACGCGGCTCGAATGGTCGCAGGTGGATCTGACTCGCCGGGTGGCGTGGATCCATCCGGACCAGGCCAAAACGAAGAAGCCGATCGGGGTGCCGTTGAACAATGACGCGGTAATCGTGTTGAGACACGAAGTCGGTAAGCACCCGACGCGCGTCTTCACGTGGCAGGGTCGGCCCATCGACACGGCGAACACGCGAGCTTGGCGAGGCGCATTGAAGCAGGTGGGTATCGAGTCATTTCGATGGCATGACCTGCGTCACACCTGGGCCTCGTGGCATGTGCAGAACGGAACCCCGTTGCACGTACTGCAGGAACTAGGTGGATGGGCGTGTTTCTCGATGGTTCAGCGTTACGCGCACTTGTCGGCGGAGCACTTAGCGGAGTACGCAGGCAACGTGTCCAAAATTCGTGCTGTGACTAGCACACTTTTGGGCACACCGACGGAAGAAGAGGGAAATGCAGTGAGCGAAAATCTTGCTAACTGCTTGAGCTAAACGAAGATTATTGGCGCGCCCGGAGAGATTCGAACTCCCGACCCCCTGGTTCGTAGTTACGAACTGGCAAATTAACTAGCTGATTTATTTATTGTTCTGGCGGTCGCGCCCGTTGCAAAATGCGCCACTGAGCCTGATTTTTCAGCACTGACTTCGGCAAAACTTCGGCAGAGATTTTAAGTACGAACTCGCAAATAGTTTGGTCGGCGCCGATGATGTGCGACGGCAACGACGAACAGCTTGTTCTCGAATTCTCGATAAACGACAGGATAGGGGAAGCGACGTACAAAAACTCGCCGATAATGTTGCCAGACCGCAGAACCGATGCCTGGGCTTTCCTGGATAAGTTCTACGGTTCGCTCGACTTCGTCGGTAAACGCAAATCCGAGTCCCTCGACTTGGCGTTCGTAAGATCGGGCGGCTTGACGAAGTTCTTGCCGAGCATCGGCATGAAATTTTATTTCAATCACTTCAAGGAGTGACGAATTTCCGCAAACACCTCGATTGCTGAGACGGTCACAGCAGCGCCGCTTTTAATTTCAGACCAGCGGCGTTCAACTTCGACACGCCAATCCTCGGCAACGTCGCCGTCATCTTGGTTTTCCAGTGATTCGATCAGCGTCAATGCCAAGCGCGCGCGTTCCGATTCAGATAGTAGTCGAGCTTGTGATTCAATTTCGTGAAGATTCGTCGGCATCGTTGAGTTACCGGAGAAGCGATAAATGAAAACTAAGGCCGATTCCAGTCTCGGTCAAGTTACTTCAATGCAGGCTCATCACTCCTCTTGTAAGTAAAGGAAATTTAACTGCCCTTTGCCGGCCCTGTCCCGCGGAATCGAGCGTCGAGTGCGGGGAAATGGAAGGCTCCTGAAGGACCGGTCGGCGGTGGGCGGCGGCTGTTTCGCTCGGCATTGCGCGAGCCCGTTCTCCTAGAGAAGTGTTCTATGGCGAGATATCGAGCGTTTGGACCTGCAGGCGCGCGCGACACCGAGCCGGGGTCAGGCCAGCCTCGCGTCCATGCCTTAGAGAAGGGTCTGCCGTCAGCCTGGTTCCTTTAGGCCCGGCAATGCTTGTGGTACATAATGTCGGCAAACATTGACAAAATGCCGACGATATGTAACACCATAGAGTATGGTTTCTGATTCACCCCTCGTCGAACGCGCTCTAAAAATCGCCCGCCAGCGCGGCATCGCTCGTGCCCAGGATTTTCGGGCGGGGGGTATTCCCGCCAGCTACTTGACGCGCCTTTCAAAGCAGGGGCGTCTGGTTCGACTTGGGCGCGGACTTTATCAGCTCACCGACGCTCCCGGCTCGCACGCAGCACACGATCTCGCCGAAGCTGCGCGGCTGATGCCTCATGGCGTTGTGTCGCTGCTTTCCGCACTGCATCTGCATGGCCTGACCACGCAGCTCCCCGGCAGTGTCTGGATGACGCTGGGGCATAAGGCGCGCGTTCCAAGATCAACGTCATTCAAGCTCGAAATTACCCGAGCGTCCGGCGAAGTGTTTTCTGCTGGACGGACTATCGTAAATATCGAAGGCGTCGATGTGCCCATATATGACGCGGCCAAGACTGTCGCGGATTGCTTCAAACACCGCCGCCGTATCGGGATCGATGTTGCAGTCGAAGCTCTGCGAGATGCCTTGAAAGACCACAAAGCCACGCGCCCAGCCATCTGGCGCTATGCAAAAACCTGCCACGTCCAAAACATTATGCGGCCTTACCTGGAAGCGCTCACATGACGGGCCGCAAGAATATCGCTGCGTCAGTCCGGGATCGGCTCCTCAAGCAATCAAGAGAAGCGGATAGCGGCGACGGCGGATTTAACCGACTGCTTGTGCGATACGCGATCGAGCGGCTGCTCTATCGCATGTCTGTCTCCGACACTCCGGCTCCACTCGTGCTCAAAGGCGCAATGCTCTTCGTTCTCTGGTCGCCTTCGCCGTTACGCGCAACCGCCGATCTTGATTTGCTCGGCTCCGGTGCCAGCGACTCTGGCTCAATAACACGGTTGTTCGCAGGCTTTTGCCGACAACAAGTCTCTGACGACGGGCTTGTCTTCGAT
>JANOVQ010000268.1:0-2504 GCA_031417495.1 Pseudomonadota bacterium
GGGATTGCTGAGTCCGGCCAGCGAATTGGTGAGGGTTTCGAGGTCGGGTGACACGGGCTGCCCGAGATGCTCTATGTCATCGCCATTTTGGACCACAATGGCGCGCGACTCTGGACCCAGCAGGCGAGCCAGACCGACGCAGAGTTTCGCGCCCCCTACCCCGCCCGTGATCGCAAGATACTTACCCTCGCCGCGCGCCGTCACGCGTGCGTTCACCTGAACAGGTCTTCGGCGAGTGGTCGCACCAAATCGCGCGCAGTTTGCACCGAGTCCTCGAAAGGCAGGCCCTGAATCAGCACGGCGGGGGTCTTCTGCACGCTCTCGCCCATCAGCAGGCAGGCCGTCGCTGCCAGCGAATCAACCCGGTTGATAATCGTGACCTTCAATTCGCGACCGTAGAGATCGGCGGTGCCGCGCAGATCATCGAGCACCTTGATACCGGCACAACCGATAGTCCCGCCAATCGTGCCGAGGCGCCAGGCACGATTCATACTGTCGGCAATGATGACGCCGAGGTGGCGCCCCGTCGCTGCCTGCATGGCCATTCGCAGGCGTTGCGCTGAACCGTCGGGATCGACCGGCAGCAACAGGGCGCACTCGCCGCCGAGGTGTTCGATATTCGATTGATCGATCCCCGCATGGGCACCGACATTGCCGAGCCGATGCCGCATGATGAGGACCCCGGGTTTCTGGCGCATGACCTCGCTCGATTCGTCGAGGATGAGTTGCACTAAGCGCGGATCTTTATCCGTTTGCTGCGCAAGTTCGAGGGCGCGTGCACTGGGCGTGACCGTCGCCAGCGGAATCAAGCGGCCCTCCGCTTTGGACACGATTTTTTGCGCAAGGACCAGGATGTCACCCTCCTGCAAGGTCAGCGGTAGACGCGCCAGTCCGGCCAATAATATCGCCGCGAGATCGTCCCCCGCCTTCACCATCGGCAGATCAGGCACTATGTGAAACTGCAACACACTTTCCATCCCGTGGCGCGTTATTAGAGGGTCGCAGCGTACGCCGTCTGCGGATGCTTTTGAATCTGGCCACAAGCTTTTCTGCTGACTATGCCTAACCCGGCGCGGCAGTTAATATCCAGGGTCAACGGCGAAATGGCACAGCGCATCCCACGTAGGCTGCTCATGCTCCTCGCGCCCACTACATTTTCTGACGGAAATTCTGCATGAGTACAGCGCCCTCCCGCCAAGAGACCTTCTCCGGCACCAAAGCCGTCGAAGCGCATCTGCAATTAGATCTTGCACGCCTTGAGCGGTATCTCCAGCAGCACATCGCGGACTACCAGGGCCCGCTCACGGTTAAGCGCTTTAAAGGCGGCCAGTCGAATCCCACCTATCAATTGGTGACCCCCGCACGCAACTATGTGCTGCGGCGAAAGCCCCCGGGCGTATTGCTGCCCTCTGCGCACGCGGTCGATCGCGAATACCGGGTGATATCGAGGCTCCACGGCGCAGGCTTTCCAGTGCCGCGGCCGTTTGTTCTGTGTACCGATCCGAGCGTGTTGGGCACCATGTTCTATGTGATGGAGATGGTCGAAGGTCGCGTGCTGTGGGAAATGACCTTACCGGGGATCCCCGCCACTGAACGCGCTGCGCTCTATGATTCGATGGTCAGCACGCTCGCGCATCTGCAACGGCTCGATTACCACCAGCTCGGGCTGGACGATTTCGGCAAACCGACCGATTACTTCGCGCGGCAGATTTCGCGCTGGGGCAAGACCTATGTCGCCTCCGAAACCGCGCGAATTCCGGACATGGATCGCCTCAACGCCTGGCTGCCCGCAAATGTCCCAGCGAATGAAGAGACCACCCTGGTCCACGGCGATTACCGCATGGATAACGTGATCATGCACCCCACCGAACCACGGGTGGTGGCGGTGCTGGATTGGGAGTTATCGACCTTGGGACATCCGCTCGGCGATTTCACCTACCATCTACTGCCATGGTTGCTGCCCACCATGGGCGACAAGGTCAGTAACCTCGGTGGTCTGGATTTACCGGCGCTCGGGATTCCCACCATGGACCAATACATCGCGCGTTATTGTGCGTTGACGGGACGCGCCGAAGTCCCACACTTCGATTTTTACTCGGCCTATACCGTGTGGCGCCTGGCCTGCATCTATCAGGGCATCCTCAAACGGGTTGAAGAAGGCACTGCGGCCAGCAGCGATGCGCCGCAGAGTGCGGATTTAGTCCGCGAACTGGCGGCCATCTCCTGGGGTTATGCCGTGAAAGCCGGTGCGAGGTAAAGTATGAATATTGAGTCTCTGCGTTTTCCCCCCTACGCAATACCGGCCGCAGTCGAACCGCTGCGCCGCGAAGTGCGCGCCTTCCTCACGGAGGAACTCGCCACTTACAAACCTGTCACCCGCAGTTTTTCCTGGGATGGTATGGATCCCGAATTCAGTCGCAAGCTTGGCGCACGCGGCTGGCTCGGCATGACCCTGCCCAAGGCCTACGGCGGGCACGAACGCAGCGCGCTCGAACGCTATGTGG
>JANOVQ010000269.1:0-3704 GCA_031417495.1 Pseudomonadota bacterium
CGGCCCTCGCGGCTTTCATGGCGCAGAGTAAGTAGCGGAGAGTTCGTCTTTCCTCGGCGCCACGCGCGCCGAGGAAGCGAGGAGCGGTGATGCGCACAATCTTTGTTCTGATCAAAACAGCGCTCGGCAAAACCTACGAGGTAGCCAACGCGTTAACCGATGAAGGACAGGCCCACTTACCGGAGATCTATTCGATCAGCGGCAAGTACGATCTGATCGCGAAATACCATCTACCGTCCGATATCGACGTCGGTCATTTCATCAACGAAGATTTACACAGAGTTCCGCACATCGTCGATACCTACACGATGGTCGCGTTCCGGCCGTTCACCAAGGATACGTTGCAGGATTTGGAGTAGGGCGACCTAAATAGCCGAGCGGAAATACCGGTCACCGTGCTGATCGCTGCTGGCAGAGAAGACTGACCGCCGCTACCACTGCGCATTTCATCCATGAAATGCGCAGTTACCGCCCGCGCTGCGCTCATGCCATCCATGGCTCGCTGGCGCGGGAGGCACGCTCTGGCCAGTCTTCTCCACCAGCAGCTCCTCACGGCCAGTATTTCCGCTCCGCTCTTTAATGCGCCTGCACCTTCGTCGCGTCGCAGCGCGAGCAACGATAAACCGTAATCAGTTTGCCGGCTTTCACATCAAACTGTTTGTCCTTCCACACCACCCATTTATGGAAGCCTTCGCGGCAGAGTGTTTTGCCGCGGGCTTTTTCGCCGGCCGGTCGTTTGCGAAAGGGAATCACGTCACCCATGGCGTTACCAGGCGGTGTGCCCGATCTGAAAGTCGTTTTTACCGCAGCGATCAATCCCGCTTAACAGCCAGATAGGCCGCGTCGGGAAATCGAGCGCGGAAAGTGCGGAGACGGTACCCATCGAAAGGGTCCGGTCGTAATGCGAGGTGGCGGGCATATAGCGGATGGCGTATCCGGCGCGTCGGCGTCCCGACTGATTCGGTGCCGAACCATGCACGATATTCACATCGTGCAGCGAACACTGGCCAGGTTCCAGTGCCACGTGATAGACGCGACTGAGCTCCAAGCGTGGATCATTTACGACATTATTCAACACGAGATCCTCGCGATCGCTGACTTCGTGGGAGAAATCCCCCAGCCGGTGGGAGCCGGGAATCACGCGCATGCAGCCATTGTCGATATTCACGTCATCCAGCGCGATCCAGACCGTGACGGTCGCGCGCGGGCGGATTGGCCAGTACTGTCCGTCCTGATGCCAGGGCACTTCGAGACCTGTGGTGGCGGGCTTACAGAACATTGCCGAGGCCCACAGGATGACATCGGGACCGATCAGTTGCGCGACCAACGCGAGCAACCCAGGGTGGGTCGTGAACTCAAAGAATTGCCGTGCGATGGATTCGGCGGCGGGATCGCCCCACGGGGTGTGCGGGAGCGGGATGAAATCGGGTCGTAGCGCGGGACGCGCGGCCAACAGGCGCACTAAGGCCGCCTGCATCTGCTTAAGCAACGGGTCCGGCAGTCGCCAGCGCGGCGTGACCTGACCATCGCGGTGATACCGCGCGACCTCGTCTTCACTCAGGATCGGAATGCTCACCACGTTGCCTTAACTCCCCGCGCTCCAGCGGCCTCAGGGCTGAGCGTGCGACTTCTCGTGCAAAGGGTCAAGTCGCGAGCTAATCCGGCGGCGCCTGCGTAAAATGGATGGCCCTCTTGCATCACGAGATAGGCTACGCTTGAACATCATGAATACTGCGCCCATTTCCGCGCGCCACACCGGTCGGCTCGCCGTGCCGCTGCAAGCCGCGTCTCTCGATACTTGGCGACAAAAATACTGCCTGCGCGCACGTGACGGCGGGGATGTTGATCAATCAATTGACGATACCTTGGCGCGGATCGCGCGGGCTTTGGCAGGCGTGGAGCAGAGTTCGGCGCAACAGGCCGAGTGGGAAGCCAAGTTCCTGTGGGCTTTGCAAAACGGCGCGCTCCCGGCCGGTCGCATCATCGCGAACGCCGGTGCAGCGCTGCACAAGCCAGCGACTTCCACTATTAACTGCACGGTGTCGGGGACCTTGGCCGATTCCATGGACGATATCCTCGGCAAGCTGCACGAAGCGGGGATGACCCTGAAAGCCGGTGCGGGAATCGGCTATGAATTCTCGACCTTGCGGCCGAAGGGGGATTATGTGTCCGGCGCGGGTGCGCAAACCTCGGGGCCGTTGTCCTTCATGGATATCTACGACCGGATGTGTTTCACCATTGCCTCGGCCGGCGGCCGGCGTGGCGCTCAAATGGCGACCTTCGATATTTCGCATCCTGACGTCATGGAGGCAATTGGCGCCAAACGCGAAGCAGGGCGTCTGCGGCAATTCAATCTTTCGTTGTTGATCACGCGAGATTTCATGGAGGCCGTTAAAGCGGATGGCCCATGGCCGTTGGTCTTCCCACTGAGTGCCGCGGAACTTGCCGCTGGCAGCCTCGATTTAACCGATAAGTCCAAGGTGCTCTGGCGCGCGTGGCCGACCTCCGCGGGCTATCGGGTCAATGCGGTGGGCGAAGTGGCCTGCCGCATCCACCGCGTGCTGCCGGCGCGCGAGGTGTGGGACGCCGTCATGCGCGCAACCTATGAGTTCGCCGAGCCGGGCTTCATCCTGATTGATCGCTACAACGAAATGAACAATAACTGGTTCTGCGAAAACATTCGTGCGACCAACCCCTGCGGTGAGCAGGGGCTGCCGCCGTATGGCGCCTGTTTACTCGGCTCGCTGAATCTCGCGGCGATGGTGCGCGATCCGTTCACTGCCCAAGCCAGTTTCGATTGGGAGATGTTTCGTGAAGTGACCGCGATTTTCACGCGCATGCTGGACAACGTGGTCGAGATCAATGGCCTGCCACTCGCTGCACAACGTGACGAGCTCTTGCGCAAAAGACGCCATGGCATGGGCTTCCTGGGTCTCGGTTCAACCTTGGCCATGCTGCGCATGGAATATGGCGCGCCAGCTGCGGTGGAGTTCACGCGCGCAGTGAGTCGCGAATTGGCGCTGGTTGGCTGGCGCACCGGGCTCGCGCTCGCCAAGGAAAAAGGCCCGGCGCCGATCATGGACGAATTGTTCACCTTGGGCGCGGCCCATTTGCGCGCGCGGCCTGAGCTTGCGCGCGATGGTTATCAAGTGGGCGACCAGGTGCCCGGGCGACTTCTGCATGCGCGTTACAGTCGCTACATGGAACAGTTGGCAACGGTGGATCCCGCGCTGGTCGCAGCACTGGCGGAAACCGGTGCGCGTTTCACCCATCACAGTTCAGTCGCGCCAACCGGCACCATCGCGTTATCCTTGGGAAATAATGTCAGTAATGGCATCGAGCCGAGTTTTGCCCATCAATACGTGCGGAATGTCATTCGTCCGGGGCGCAAGACCAAGGAGCGGATGGAAGTCCACTCCTTCGAGGCGCTCGCCTATCGCGAGTTCCTGCGGCGCAAGGGTCTCGCCGAAGCGGACGTGGTGAACGCGGCGTTGCCGGAATATTTTCGAACGGCGGATACCGTCGATCCGCGGCACCATGTCGATATGCAGGCCGCGGCGCAGACTTGGATCGATTCGTCGATCTCGAAGACAATCAACGTGCCGACCGACATCGCGTTTGACGATTTCAAAGACATTTACCTCTACGCCTATGCGCAAGGCCTGAAAGGCTGCACGACGTTCCGTTTTAATCCGAGCGCGTTT
>JANOVQ010000270.1:0-2932 GCA_031417495.1 Pseudomonadota bacterium
AGAAGGCTGCTGCGAAGAAGAAGTAGTCCGAGGTAATACCGAAGACTACCTTTTGCGGAAGTGCCTGGGCTGAAAGAATAGACAGGCACTTCCGCGATACCAAAGTTCCCCCGTATTTCGTCCATCTCCTGCGACGAACTCCCGAAAACCCCGGCCTCCTCTTCTGCCGGGGAACCGACTCAATTCCGACCACGGAAAAGAAAACCGCCATGTGTCCGCGGAACTGCTCGCAGTCCATCCGGCAGATGCTCGTTCGGGGCCTGCTCGTCGAGGTGCTGACATGCCTCAAACCCAACCTCGGCTTGCGAATCCAGTGACGCTACGCGCTAGAGGTTTTTTTTACCTCAAGCATTTACTGATTTGGTGCCTGCTCGCTGGCGGAGTCTATTGGACGTGGCTTGATCGCAAAGTCATCGCCGCATTTAACGCCCGGAAATGGGAGTTACCTGCACGCATTTACGCCAGTCCGCTCGATCTCTACCGAAATTTTTCGATTTCCGCTGAGTCCTTCACCCGTGCCTTGACCGTATTGGGTTACCGCGAAGTCGCACAGCTTAATGGGCCTGGCCAGTATCACGTCCAAGACCAGGACATTGAGGTGGTGACCCGCGGCTTTGCCTTTGCTGATGGTGAAGAACCCTCGCGTGTGGTGCGGCTCGAATTCGCTGGTAATCATCTCGCCAAAATAGTTGCCGCACCCGCTGGCGAGGAAATCGGTGTTCTACGCTTTGAGCCGTTGGAGATTGGACGAATCCATGCGACGCGCTTTGAAGATCGCGTATTACTGGCCCGTCATGAGTTGCCCGAGCCTTTCGTGCGCGCGCTAACTGCGGTGGAAGATCGCCGATTCTTTACGCACATCGGCGTTGACTGGTCCGGGATATTACGTGCGCTGTGGGTCAATCTTCTGCGCGGCGAAATTGCGCAGGGAGGGAGTACGTTGACCCAGCAATTGGTCAAAAATCTGTATCTGGAACCCCGGCGCACTTTGGGGCGCAAGATCAACGAAGCGCTGATGGCGTTGTCCATCGAACGGCAGTTCTCAAAAGATGAAATATTGGAAACCTACGCGAATGAAGTTTTTCTCGGCCAGGACGGTGATCGCGCCATTCACGGCTTTGGACTGGCGGCGAAATTCTACTTCGGCCGTCCGCTCGGCGAGCTGTCGACGCCTGAGTTGGCTATGTTGGTGGGCATGGTGCGTGGTCCTTCGCGTTATAACCCCTTTAAGTTTCCTGAGCGTGCGCTGGCGCGCCGGGATGTCATTCTTGAGGTATTGCGCGCCAATGGGTTGGTGTCAGCGCAGCATGCCGAGGCCTTCAAGCGTGCCCCGTTAGGGCTGCGCAGCGGTGAATGGCGAACCGAAAATCGCTATGCGGCCTATCTCGACTTGGTGCGCCGTCAGCTCGCACGAGACTATCAGGAAAGCGATCTCAGAACGGCCGGACTCAAGGTTTTTACGAGCCTAGATATCCTGGCCCAGGCGGCGGTCGAATCGGCAGTAAAGGCCGGCGTGGGGGAGTTGGAGCGCGGCTTATCGAAGCAAACCGGAACACTCCAGGCCGCCGTGATTGTGACGAATGCGCGAACTGCTGATATCAAAGCGATGGTTGGCGGTCGCGGCAGCGATGTCGGGGGATTCAATCGCGCCCTCGACGCCAAGCGTCAAATCGGGTCGTTGATTAAGCCATTCATTTATCTCACGGCCTTGGCGCAATTGGACGGCTTCAATGTGGCGACTCAACTCAACGACGAACCCCGCACTTGGGAGTCCCCTAACGGGAAACCCTGGTCACCAAAAAATTACGACAGAAAATATCACGGACCAGTTTCGGCGCAAGACGCCCTCGCCAAATCCTTAAATCTCGCCACCATAGATCTCGGCTTCAGAATCGGTGTGGAGGCGCTGCGCACCACCTTGCTGAAATTTGGAGTTGAAGCGGAAATCTCCAAATTTCCGGCGCTATTTCTCGGCGCGCTGGACCTTACGCCGTATGAAGTCACGCAGCTTTATCAAATCATCGCTAACGATGGTTTCAGAATCCCTTTGCGCGCGATCCAGGCGGTCGTCGATAATCGCAATCAGCCAATTAAGCGTTATGGCTTGAAAGTAGCGCGAGTAGTTGATGAACAAACTGCCTTTCTTACGCGGTATTTGCTTACGCGCGTGGTCGAGCAGGGGACTGCGCGGCAATTGGCACAGGCCTTTCCGCAGCAGCTTCCTCTCGCTGGCAAAACCGGCACGTCGAATGACGCGCGCGACAGTTGGTTCGTGGGGTTTACCGGCAACGATCTGGTTACGGTGTGGATGGGGCGCGACGACAATCAATCCGCGGGGCTTACCGGCGCCACTGGCGCCCTCAAAATCTGGGTAAAATCAGTCGCACAAATTGGCGCAAAACCGATCTTGATGGATCCGCCACCAACGGTTGAATGGCATTGGCTCACCAGGGATGGTGCCGCGTTAACAGACAGCGCGTGCGGTAATGCACTCTACGCCCCAGTGAACGTCAATCATCTTCCTACCAACACTGTTGGGTGTGCTGGCACCCCCTCAAGCCCTGGCTTCAAGCCCCTCTGGGAGGCGCCGAACTAAATGTATCGAATTGATCGTGGCGCGTGGATGGCACTGCTATTCTCAAGCAGCAGCATGTTGTTCAGCGCGTGTAGTACTGCGCCTAGCCGCAGCGTGCCGATTGAAGATCGCCGTCAGTCGACGGTACCATTGACCTCACCCAGCGTTCCAGTGCGACCCAGCGTCACTGCGCCTGCGCGGCCGTCCACCACGCAGATTTTTGCGTTGCCTGATACTGACGTCACGCCCTCCGCACCGCTCCCTGTTCCAGCAACCCAGAATCCTGATGCCGCGGTGATTACGCCAAACGCCGATCCTGCATTGCGCGAACTTCTCGCCCAGGCCGAGCGCGCAAGC
>JANOVQ010000271.1:0-5614 GCA_031417495.1 Pseudomonadota bacterium
CTCGGGTGTCGGCATGGATGAAGCGCGGATTGCGGCGTTCAAAGAAGCTGGGCTTGATCATATTCAAATCAGCTTCCAGGCCAGCAATGAGGAACTGAATAACTATTTGGGTGGCACCGCGAGTTTCCAACACAAGTATGAGATGGCGCGGCTGGTGAAAAAATACGAGTATCCGATGGTGCTCAACATTGTGATCCATCGCCAGAATATCGATCAAATCGAAGACATCATAAAAATGACGATCGATCTCGAAGCAGATTACGTGGAACTCGCGAGTACACAGTACTACGGCTGGTCGAAGCTTAACGAAGCCGCCTTGCTGCCGACGCGCGAACAGCTGGTGCGCGCGGAACGTATCGCACATGACTATCAGGATCGCCTAAAAGGCAAAATGCGAATTCTGTATGTCGTGCCCGATTATTATGAAACGCGCCCCAAAGCGTGCATGAACGGCTGGGGCTCGGTGTTCCTGACGATTGCGCCGGATGGCGCTGCCCTACCTTGCCACGCCGCGCGCCAATTGCCAGGACTTACCTTCCCCAATGTGCGTGAGCATAGTGTCGAATGGATTTGGAACGAATCGCCAGTGTTCAACCATTTTCGCGGTGATGACTGGATGCAGGAACCTTGTCGCAGCTGCCCGGAGAAGACTAAGGACTTTGGCGGCTGCCGCTGTCAGGCCTACATGCTCACCGGAGATGCGACGAACGCCGATCCCGTGTGTGATAAATCTCCGCATCACGCGGCGTTGGTTGCGCAGGTCGATGCCATGACCGCCGCGCCGTTGCCTGATCGCAGTGCGCGACCGCTGGTGTTTCGAAATACGCGCAATTCGAAGGAATTGGGCGGTATCACCGTCATCCCGGAAACGGCGTAGTCGTTATCCGGGATCTACGCGAGACATTGCGCGCCCCTGGCTCCCGGGATGACGGTAATAGAGGTCGGTGCATCCCTTTAGCCTCGTTATTCCGGAAGCCGTCAATTAATCCGACGCCTTAATCGCCCACGCCACTTCCGACGCCTGCCGGTTGGCTTGCACATCGTGCACCCGAAAGACTTTCACCCCGGCAGCAACGCCTAACGCGGTAGTCGCGCAGGTGGCGCCAAGCAGTTCAGAAAACTCCATTTCGCGACAGATGGCACCCATAAAACGTTTACGGCTAGTGCCTAACAGAATGGGATAGCCGGCCGTGACAAAGCGGGGTAACGCCCGTAGCAGCGCGAGATTGTGCGCACGCGTTTTACCGAAGCCGATACCCGGATCGAGCAGAATTCGCGAATACGCAACGCCTGCTCGTGCTGCGACGGCCGCACGCTGCAGAAGATACTCCAGCACTTCACTCACGACATCCTGGTATTGCGGCGCCTGCTGCATAGTGTCCGGCGTGCCCTGCATGTGCATCAGCACGATGGCGGCCTCCTCGGCGGCGGCTAACGCCAGCATGCCATCGGCCGCGCCGCCGGAAATGTCATTAATTAGTGAAGCACCCGCTGCAATGGCCTGCGCCGCGACCTGTGGATTGCGGGTGTCAATACTCAGCACAATCTGCGGTGGAAGGGATTCCCGTAAGGCGCGTAATACCGGCAGCACGCGCACCAATTGCACGGAATCTGCGATCCCTGCGGCTCCTGGCCGTGAAGATTCGCCACCCACATCGATGATTGCCGCCCCTTCCGCGACCATCCGCCGGGCGTGTTGCACAGCAGAGGCCACCGAGGTGTGCTGACCACCATCGGAAAAGCTGTCTGGGGTGACGTTTAGTATCCCCATCAACACCGGCGAGCGTGCGGGGTCGTCAAGACCCAGCGCCGCACAATCATCAGCGCGCTTCACGAAGCTTGCGGAATCAGCGTTTGAGCCATGGCGTCGGCCGCTCGAACCAGCGCGTCCTGGATCAAAGCTTCACCGGAGAGATGTCCCGCGCTGCGCAGAATCTCAAGCGTCGACCACGGCAATGCCCGATGCACGGCCCACGCGGCCTCTGGCGCACAGGTGATATCCCGTTGGCCGTGAATAAGATGAATCGGCACCTGTGGTACTCGACCGATATCTTCGAGGAGTTGGTTTGGGCGCAGGAAATACTGGGCGTGGGCGTAATGCAACTCGAGGCGCATCTTGCCGAGGAGTTCGGTATCGGCCGGTGGAGGTTCGTGCGGTGGGCTATCGAAGGCATACATTACGACTTCAGTCGACCATTTCGACCAGGCGTGTGCGACGCGCAGCGCCAAAGCTTGATCGGCACCGAATAGCGCCGCGTGTAGCGCCGGGATGTCGTGGCCAATTCCGCGGGTTGCGGTTAAGAACTCGTCCCACGCGCGCGGCAGCAGGCGCGCAGCACCATCCGCCATGAACCAGTCGAGATCACGCCGACGCGCCAGAAACATCCCGCGCAGCACCATGCCCAGCACTCGCTCAGGGTAGGTCTCGGCATAGGCGAGTGCGAGCGCGCCACCCCAGGATCCGCCAAATAATACCCAGCACTCAACGCCGGCCCATTCCCGCAGGGTTTCCACATCCGCGAGTAGGGTCTGGGTAGTGTTGGCAAACGTTCCGCCGTAAGGCGTGGAGCGGCCGGCGCCACGCTGATCAAGCAAGAAACTGCGATAGCGGTCAGGTGCAAAAAATTGCCGGTGACTTGGCTTGCATCCGCCACCCGGCCCACCGTGCAGAAACACCACCGGAATGCCGGCCGGATCGCCCCCCTCTTCCACATAGACCGCATGCCCGTCACCGACCCTCAGCCATTCAGCGCGGCGCGGATCCTGAGCCGGGTAGAGCGCTCGCATCGGGGCTCAAATGTCCTTCAGAATCTCGTCGCGTCGCTGCTGATATTCCTCGTCGGTGATCAGCTTCTTAGCGCGCAAAGCTTGCAGAATCGCCAGGCGCTCCTCAAGCGTTTTGGCGACTACCGCAGCGCCGGTATGCAGTTCTTTAATCTGCTGGCGCAGACGCGCCATTTCTTCGCGCATCTGGCGCCGTTCCAAGGTGAGCTTGGCAGTTTCTTGCTTGCTCTTTTCGGTGGTTTTTTTCTGCTCTTCGGGGATTTGCCCTTCACGATAAGCGAGCGCGGCAGTCGCCACCTCGATCACCACCCAATCTGGGCGTGCCTCGTCGTCTTCACCACCGCGGTAGTTAATCCCGGCGCTGGCGACGATTCGTCCCGGCATCTTGCCCGTGCGCTTCTCCCGATTGCCGGGATCGAAATAGAGATCATTATAATTGTCCATCACACCGTGCGCCGCCTCAGCATTCCGCACGCCACGATCTTTCTGTAGCTTGAACGTGCCGATGATCAAGTTGAGTTTGCCGTTGGTGTAGAACACGCGTCCGCTCGTCCATTCACGATCCTTGAACGTATCGAAGGCGACAGAGCCATAACCCCGGAGCGTAAAGATCACGTCCTCGCTAGGTTTTGCCTTTAGGAGCGCCTCCGAAAGGAAGCGGCCGAGCATTTCGGCCTGGGCGGGAGTAAAGACTGGATGCGAGTCCTCGTTGCGAAAAAACCCGCCCTTATCCCACAGTTCGAGAGATTTCAGTGCGTCTTGAATATCTTCGCTAGCGAGTGTGGTGGGATGCGAATTCGCCGGATAACCCTTGCCTGCCGCGCCCTGCGTCGTCAACGCAACGTATTGCTCTTGAAGTTTCCAAATCGATTTGATGATCTTTGGCTTATCGAAGATATCTGGCAGCAGATCAAGCGCATGAGCAAACCCTGAACTCGCAAGGCACAGCACGAGCATCGACAGCATCACATAGGTTCGGCTTAGTAAATTCGTCGGGGTTTTCAGCATCGGATGTATCGACTTGGAAATTCGTACGGGATAGATTCCAGGAGTATACCGAAGTTCATTCCCGAACAGCATTGATGCTGAAGCACAGAAAATCCCATGGAAACTGAATCGTTCCTACGGCAACGTCTCAGACTTGCGCGAAACGATAGCGACGCCTTGCGCCAGCTCGTCGCGCTGCTATCAGCACGTGGTGATTTTTCTCAAGCCGCCAAGACTTTTACTCAACTCTGTGAACTCACGCCGGAAGCGCCACAGCTCTGGCTTGAACTGGCAACGCTTTGGTTGCGCGCCGGCGCTTCCAAACAAGCCGTCGCCGCCGCGCAAACTGGACTTAACCACGGTGCGGACGCTTACGAAGCACAATGCCTGCTCGCCGAAGCCCATGAGCGCGCAGGGAATGTCGAGCGCGCCATCGCCGCCTATCGCGCGGGCCTCTTGCTACGGCCCACCGCCTGGACGCTACACAATAATCTCGGCCTCTTGCTGCGCCAGCGCGGTGATTTTCCCGGTGCACTTGAACAATTCGAGCGCACCGCCGCGTTGGCGCCTAGCCACGTCGCGAGCGTCAACAATCGCGGCAATGTCTTGCGCGCGATGGGCCAGCTGGAAGAAGCCCTCCAAGCCTATGATCAGGCCTTGACGCTCGACCCTAACCATCTTGAAAGTCATTTCAATCGTGGCTTGGTGCTCCTCCAGCTGAATCGTAGCGAGCAGGCAATGGCTGAGTTCTCATCAGTGCTCGCGGTTGCGCCCGCTAATCGAGCGGCCGAATTGCAGTTAATTGAAGCGCTGATTTCGGGTGGTCAATTTGAGGCCGCAAACAGACAGGCAGATGAACTCCTGGCACTTGCGCCAGACTGCGCACGTGCCTGGTATCTGAAAGCATCGTTGGTGCCTGAGCACGCGGATCTCCAACCCTTGATCAATTTACTGGGAAAGCTACGCCGCGAGCGACGACATCACGCTGAGGACTTAGGCCATCTGGACTTCGCACTCGGCAAATTGCTGGATGAGTCTGGCGCCTACGACGCCGCCTTCAGTCATTTTCGATTGGCCAATAAACAACAACGCGATGCGCGCCCGCAAGCACGCCGTCAGTCCACCCTCAAGCTGGGCGAAGCAATTCTCGACCTGCCGCTAGCCAACTGGGACGAGCCCAGTGCGGAATTTTCACCCGATGATTTTGCACCGATTTTCATCGTCGGAATGCCCCGTTCGGGCACCACCTTGGTGGAACAGATCTTAAGCGTGCATCCGGCCGTCTATGCCGCCGGCGAAGTGGATTACTTTGGCCCGGCACTGACCTGGTTGCCAACTGCGGACCACCAGCAAGCTTCACTCGAAGCGAAATTGGTGGGGATGACCGAACTTCAAAAAGCGACCTTGCGCACTGGCTATCGGCGCCGGCTGCGGGCACTTGCCGCGCAGGACTCAATTCGGGCGACCGACAAGACCCCCTTGAATTTTTTGTATCTAGGCCTGCTGCGACAATTGTTTCCGCAGGCACGCTTCATTCACTGCCAACGGCATCCTTTGGACACCTGCCTATCAATTTACTTTCAACAATTTGGCAGCCTCGATTGGGCTTGCGATCTCGAGGAGATTGCGCAGCTCTACCAGAATTACCACGCGCTGATGCAGCACTGGCAAGTCGGCTTGAATCTCCAGATGTGTGAGGTTAGGTACGAATCGTTGGTAGCGGACCCTGAGACAACTTTGAGACTGCTGCTGAAGAACTTGAATCTTCCGTGGCACGCCGCATGTCTGGAATCACACACCCATTCGCGCACTATCAACTCTGCGAGCCGCTGGCAGGCGCGGC
>JANOVQ010000272.1:0-19459 GCA_031417495.1 Pseudomonadota bacterium
CTGGCCGGAGCGGGCCTCCCGTGCAAGCGAGCCATGGATGGCAAGAGCACAGCGCGGGCGGCAACGAAGCATTTCAGGGATGAAATGCGCAGTGGTAGCGTAGGCCAGTCTCCTCTCCCGACCGCGCACAGCACTGCAGACCGTGTTTCCGCTCCGCTATTTGAGATCATATCGCGTCACAACTTTCTGACTTCGCGCGGCTCACCTGTCGAACCCTTGGTGATCCCCACGATACCAGCACCGCGCCCCGCGAGCTTGCCAAAGCGCTTCGACAACTCGGGCCCCGCGGCGGTCAATCCGCCGTCCACGATCAGGGCTTCGCCGGTTACGAAGCGCGCGTCTTCGGTGGCGAGGAACAGTGCCGCGCCCGCGATATGCTCACCCTGGCCGGATTCCGGCCAGGGCTGTGCCTTCGCGAATTGTGCTTCAAGCGCTGCGACTTTCCCGCCGTGAGCGAGTGGGGTGGAGATGAAACCCGGGCAGATGGCGTTGACGCGAATGTAATCAGGCGCGAGTTCGATCGCGGCCGATTTCGACAAACTGATGACCGCGGCCTTGGCCGCCGAATAGATCATCGGGCCGGCATCACCCGATAAGCCGGCGATCGAGGCAGTATTGATGATCACGCCACCTTCGCCCTGACGACGCAGAATTCTGGCCCCGTGCTTCATGCCCAGAAACACACTCTTGGTCAACACATCGAAGGTGTAGTCGAAAGCCTCTACCGTGGTTTCGGTGAGCGGACCAATGGCACCCCCTACTCCCGCATTATTGAACACGATGTCGAGGCGGCCGAAGGCGTCGAGCGCACAGGCAAACATCGCTTCGATATCGGCTTCGCGGGCGACGTCGGTTTTAATGAAGCGTACATTCGCTGCATGCCCGGCGGCCGCCGCGAGTGCGAGCGTTTCCTGTCCCGTGAGCGCGTTGAAATCAGCGATTAACACACGGGCACCTTCGTCCAGAAAACGCAGCACCGTCGCGCGGCCCATGCCACTCGCGCCCCCGGTGATAATGGCCACTTTACCTGGCAGTCTCATGCACCCTCTCCTGTTGTTGATTGCTGGATTCGAACCGCGCGTTAGAATCATTTCCCGTCAGATTGACATAACGCAGAAGGGATGACGATGGCCGAGTGGTACAGCAAGAAGACTTTCGGTTCGCTGGTTGATCGCATGGCCGAACGCTTTGGGGCACGTGAGGCGCTGGTGTTTGGCGCGGAACGCTACACCTTTGCCGAGGTCCGGGTGCGTATCGATGAAGTCGCGCGGGGCCTTATCAAGCTCGGCGTGCTGCCGGGAGATCACGTCGCGTTGTGGATGATGAACCGGCCGGAATGGATTTTCACGATGTTCGCGCTGATGCGCATCGGGGCGGTGCAGGTCCCGGTAAACACCCGGTTTCGCACCCACGATCTGGCCTATCTGCTCAAGCAATCGGATGCGCGCTTTCTCATTACGCATGATGTCTCGGGGCCGATTGACTACCTCGCCATGGTGCGCGAGGTGCTCAAACTGCCGCAGGACGGCGTCGAGGTTAAAGACGAGGCCTATCCGGAAATGCGCAGAGTCGTCATCTTTGGTGCCGGCGGACATGCCGGCTGCGTCGGCTTTAAGGAGATGCTTGCGCAAGCCAATGCAGTGAGCGCTGCCACCCTCGCCGCACGCGCGGCAGCGGTCGATCCCGATCATCCGGTGTTTATTCTGTACACCTCTGGCACCACCGGTTTCCCCAAAGGCGTGTTGCACAACCACATCATGCTGCGCCTGCTCGAAGAGCGCGCGTACCGGCTCGCGGTGACGGAGCAGGACACGATCTTGAATTATCTGCCGCTATTTCATCTTTTTTCGTATTCCGAAGGGGCGTTATTGTCCATGTTGACCGGCGCGCGTCAGGTCTTGACCGAGACCTTTGACGGCGACGAATGCATTCGCCTGATCGAGGTCGAGCGAGTCTCAATCATTCATGGCTTCGAAGCGCACTTGAAAGATCTCACCGAGGCCCAGCTGCGAATCAACGCCGATCTCTCAACTCTGCGCTGCGGGGTCTTCGCCAGCGGCATGCAGAGTTCGGTGCCGATTGCGCGCAAGGCAGCGACCGTGCTGCAGCCGCTGATTTCGATCACCGGCTATGGCATGAGCGAGATGGGCGCAGGTACCTTGCTTGGTTCGCTGGGAGATAGCGTCGAGCAGCGCGTGGAAAGTTCGGGCTATCCCGCCCCGGGCTATGAATTCCGCATCATCGATCCGCTGACCAACCTCGAACAACCAGTCGGGGTACCCGGTGAGATCGTGTGCAAGGGCTTTTGTTTAATGCTGGGGTATTACAAAAAGCCGCTGGAAACCGCTGCCTGCTACGACGCGGACGGCTGGTTTCATTCCGGTGACATGGGTGTCAAGCGGACCGATGGCTATATCCGCTTCCTCGGCCGCTTCAAGGACATGCTCAAGGTCGGTGGCGAGAACGTGGATCCGATGGAAGTCGAAGGTCTGTTGCTCGGCCTCGAGGGCGTGCAGCAGGTCGCGGTGGTGGGATTCCCGGACGAACGCCTGGCCGAAGTCCCAGTGGCTTTCGTGCAGCGCCGTGCGGGCAGCGCACTCGGCGAGAAGGAAATTATCGATTATTGCCGCGGCAAAGTGGCGACCTTCAAAATTCCCCGCCACGTGTTGTTTATCGATGCCATGCCCATGACCGGCTCCGGCAAGATCCGCAAAGTGGAGTTGCGGGAGGATGCGAAGCGGCAGCTGGGGGAGGCGGCGCAGACCTGACTACCGGAAGTGTCTGCACGCGACCATGCAACGGAGTCGTGCTAGCCTCCGGCAAACCTCATCCACAGGAGCTCACCCATGAAACTCGGCGTCGTTATGTTCCCGACCGACACGGCAATCCAGCCCATCGAACTGGCGAAAGAAGTCGAAGCGCGCGGCTTTGAGTCGCTCTGGTTCCCGGAGCACAGCCATATTCCAGCCAGCCGCGAAACCCCCTGGGGCGGCCGCAAGAATGCCCCGCCACTGCCGGATATCTACTGGCGATCGCACGATCAGTTCATCGCGCTCACGGCGGCCGCCGCGGTCACCACCAAGATCCGGTTGGGCACCGGGATCACCCTGGTCGCGCAGCGTGATCCGATCTGGCTTGCCAAGGAAGTGGCGAGCCTCGACATGATTTCGGGCGGTCGTTTCGATTTCGGCATCGGTTATGGCTGGTGTGTCGAGGAGATGCGCAATCATGGTTTGGATTATGCGAAGCGCCGGGAAATTCTGCGCGAGAAAATCCTGCTGATGAAAGCGCTGTGGACCCAGGACGAAGCGAGCTTCGAGGGCAAGCATGTCCGGCTCGAAAAAAGCTGGGCGTGGCCAAAGCCGGTGCAGCAACCGCACCCGCGGATCATCCTCGGCGCCGGTATCGGCCCCGGCACCGCCGCACATATCGCGGAATTCTGTGACGGTTGGATGCCGGTCAGCAGCCGCTACAGCGTCGAGGACGGGCAGAAAATGATCGCCACCGCCTGCCGCGAGCGCGGGCGCGATCCGGCGAGCGTGAAGCTCGAGATGTTCTACCTCGGCAGCGCTTCCCGGGACGAATTGAAAGCGGCGGCGGACCGCGGCGCGGTGCGCGCCATTCTGTCCTTGCCCTCGAAGGGCGCGGACAAGGTGCTGCCAATCCTCGACGATTACGCGAAACTCATCCCCTAAGGTGGCGCGATGCTCGTCATTTCCAACAAGGAGTCTTAAACATGGCACGTCTCACGGGCAAAGTCGCGCTGATCACCGGTGGTGCGGCCGGCATCGGGCTCGCCACCGCGCGCTTGTTCGTGGCGGAAGGCGCCCGCGTGTTGTTGGTTGATGTGCAGGCGGAGGCGCTGTCCGCGGCGGTCGCTGAGCTCGGCGCGACGCAGGTCAGTACTTTCGTCGCGGATGTCAGTGACGCCGCACAAGTTGAAAGTTATGTGCGTGCGGCTCTCGAACGCTACGGTCGGATCGACGTCTTCTTCAATAACGCGGGCATCGAAGGCGGCGTGCATACCCTGGCGGATTATCCCATCGAGATGTTTGACCGGGTGATGGCGGTGAATGTGCGCGGGGTGTGGCTGGGCATGAAAGCCGTGATCCCCGCGATGGCGAAAACCGGTGGTGGCAGCATCATCATTACTTCCTCGCTAGGCGGTCTGAAGGGCATGCCGAAAATGTCGCCCTACATCGCCGCCAAACATGCGGTGGTCGGCATCATGCGCGCGGCGGCCCTGGAGTGCGCGCCGCTCAATATTCGCGTGAACACGATCAATCCATCGCCAATCGCGACGCGCATGATCGCAGCAATTGAGGCCGGCTTCGCGCCCGGCGCCCCGGACAAGGCCAAGGCGCGCATCGCAGCCGGCGTGCCGTTGCGGCGCTACGGCCGGCCCGAAGAAGTGGCGTTACTGGTGCTGTTCCTGGCCAGCGACGAGAGCAGCTACTGCACTGGCGCGACCTTTCCAATTGACGGTGGCATGTCAGCATCCTGAAGTTGCCGCGTAATTTCCGACTACCGGCCGCGCGGTCCTAAATCGTCACCCGCGCCCAGTCGCGGCGCACCCAGAACACGCTGAACACGCCGGCTTGCAACACGCGATAGCCGACCTGCAGGAACCAGATGCCGGTCAGGCCATGCCCCAACACCGGCCCGATCAGGTAGGCCAGCGGCATGAACAAACACCATTGATTGAAGATCGCGATCTTCATCACCCGCCGCGTATCCCCGGCGCCTAGCAGCGCATTTTGCAGAATAGTGCCGACCGCCTCGAAGATCATGCTCAAGCCCACCAGGCGCAGCGGCCACAACGCGAGTTCGAGGGTGTGTTCGTCCAGGGTGTAGATACTGGTGAGGATGCTGCGCGGCATGATGACCATCGGCAGGCCGAGCAGGGTTAGGCCGATGACGGCAATTTTCACCACGTCCCAAGCCCAGCGTGCGGCCGCCTCAACATCTTTACCGCCGAGCGCCTGACCGACCAAAGTCGCAGCAGCCAAGCCGAGCCCCATCCCTGGCAGCAGCGCGACCAGCATGAGGTTGATTAATACATTCGCTGCTGCAACCTCCGCCGTGCCCACTTTGCCGATGATCCAGAACATGGCGAGGAAGCCGGCCGAAAAAAACATCTGCTGAACACCACTCGGCAGCGAGATCTGAATCAGGCGTTTCAGATCCGCGCGCGAGGGTAGCTTGCGTAGAAAGCCGAACTCGCGCGCGTAGCGCAATCCAAACAGGAAATACAGCGAGCTGCCGAAACCGAGCGCAATCACCGAGGCAATCGCGGCGCCGCGAATCCCGAGCGCTGGCGCACCGAAGTGTCCAAAGATCAAAATATAGTTCAGCAAAATATTGAGCGCGTGCATCAGGATCAGGGTCACCATGTAGAGCCGCGTGAGATCCACCGCGCTCCAATAACCGCGGAATGAGAAATTCATCGCGACAAACACAATGCCGAGCGCGCGGATCTGCAGATAGGGCACGCCGAGCGCAATCACTGCGGGATCGTGATTGATGAAGGGATAGAGGTGCGGAATCGCATAAATCAACAAGCCGGTGATGATCGGCGCGACCAACGCTACGATCAGGAGGGCCCCGTTTAAGAAGTAGGCAGTTTCGCCGTGGCGACCCTCGCCTTTACGCCGCGCGGCTGCCGCCAACACACCGGTCGAGAGGCCGAGGATGATGGATTGCGCGACGAACAACGCGAAGCCGCCATAGCCAACTGCCGCGAGCGCCGCGTTGCTGTGGTCAAGACGGCTGACCATCGCGGTATCCACCAGATTCAGCACATTCTGGGACACCATACCGGTGATGACCGGCAGGGCGAGCGTGAGGATGCGCTTTATCCTTTCTTTGGCGAGCAAGTAAATTTCTTTCTGCGAAGGGTGAGTGACGGCGTGGTCGAACTTCTACCGGCTCCAGCGCTGAGCTGGTGCAGGGAGTCAGCGCTCGGCAGTGGTAAGCAAGGCGTCCAAATCCTGGCGCAGTCCGGCGACGAGGATCTCCAGCTGCGCGACGCGTAAGCTCAGCGGGCTCTGTTCGCTGGTGCCAGACGCCAGCGGAATATTTTCGACTGATTCAAGCTCCCCGCTGAACTGATGCATGTAGCGGAATTCGCGTGCCCCCGGCGCGCGCGGCAAACGCGCGACAAACGGGCCATCCTCGCGCTCCATCAAAGTGCTCAGCACGGATTCTGTTTCGGTTACCTCCGTAAACTCACACATCCGCTGCGTGTGCGTGCGCAACTCCCCCGGGGTTTGCGCACCACGCAAGAACAACGCACACATAATGCCGCGTTCCTGCGGGGAGAACTTCAACGCGCCATATTCCGTATTGCAGAAGCGATGTTTGTACTTCGTGGTGCGGCCGCTGCCATAGCCGGCTTTGTCGCTGATCAAAAACCGTTTCGCCAGATCATCGAGCACGTTCTGCACTTCCGCATCTTTCAAGGCCATCACGGGTTCGCGGTTTGATTTCTGGTTACAGGCGTTGACCAGCGAATTGAGCGACAAAGGATATTGATCCGGCGTGGTGGTTTCCTTCTCCAACAGACAGCCGATGATGCGAGCTTCGAGACTCGTGAGTTGAATCTTCATGCAAGGAGAATCCCTGTGGTTGAGCGCGGTGAACCGGCGCGGTCACCGCGGCGTGCAGGCAACACGCGCCGACAGTATACGAGAGACCCGACCTCGCCAGAGAATCGCCGTGCTGGCGATCTGCGGCTCAGCCGTACTTAGCCAGAATTTTGGCGACGTGCGCGCCCGCCGCCTTCGCGGCTTTTAAGTTGCCGGCAGTTTCAATCTCCGCTTCCAAGGTGCAAGCGACGATTTCGTAGAACGCGCGGTCCAGTGCACGCCGCGCAGCAGCGACTTGCTGCGCCACGGCTTCACAGCTCGCGTCTTGTTCGATCATGTGTTGGATTCCCCGCAACTGACCCTCGACCCGCTTGAGGCGTGTGATCATGCTGCGCTTATGCAGGTGGAGCGCGCTTTGCTCGCCGGCCGGTAATTGCCCGGATGTGCTGGCCTTCGGCGCGTGCGCCATCAGCTGCTGCCTGGATTATCGGCGACACCAAGCAAGGTGGGCAGATTGAGCGTCGGTGCCGCCAAGCTGGGTTTAGCCCGCAGGTATTCTGCGACGACATCCCAGATCGGTGGGCCGACCACATTCTCCGCGACCGCAGCCCACCCCGCGACTTTGTACTTACGGCTCGCCACCAGCGGTTGCTCATGGAGGCGCAGATCGGAAATGCGCTGGCCCATCGCCGCCGCGGGCGCGCAGGTATAGCGCAAGCCACCCACCCGCACCATGTCACCGCCCTGTTGATAGTACGGGTCGGGATTGAAGAGGTTATCCGCCACGTCTTCCAGAATGGCTTTGATCCGTTCGCCAGTGAATTCGTTGACGGTCACCGCCGGATAGGTAATGGCGGTTTGCGCGAGAAGTGTTTCCATGGTGATGGGCTCGCCCGGCAACAGGCTCGTGCCCCAACGAAAGCCCGGCGAGAACGCAATTTCAGTGTTCTGCACCGCCATCAAGGCCTCCACGATCACTTGATCGAAACTGCCGTTGAAATTCCCTCGCCGATAGAGCAGTCCTTCGCTGACGGTAAGTTGTTCGGCGAGCTGCGCCGCAAAGGGCGCGCGCGCTTCGTCAATTACCGCTTGCATGGCGGGATCTGCGGGCAACAGATTCGCAAACACCGGCAACAGTCGGTAGCGCCAATCTCTGATGCGCCCATCGCGCACATCGAAATCGAGTACCCCGAGAAATTTCGTATTGCTGCCCGCATTGGTCACCAAGGTGGTTCCCGTGGAGTTTTTCACCACCACTGGTCGCGGGATCCCATCGTGGGTATGGCCGCCAAGAATCGCATCGAGCCCGCGCACTCTTGACGCAAGCTTGAGATCGACATCCATGCCGTTATGCGACAACAACACCACGACCTGCGCGCCGCGCGTGCGCGCCTCATCAATGAGACTCTGGATGCGCTCTTCCTGGATCCCGAAACTCCAATCCGCGACCAAATGGCGCGGATTCGCGATCGGTGTGTAGGGGAATGCCTGACCGATGATGGCGACGGGAACCCCATTGATCTCGCGCAAGGTGAACGGGGTAAACACCGGATCACCGAAATCCGTGGTGGCCACGTTCTGCGCCAGAAACTCTATGCGATCTTTCAGCGGACCTTGAATTAATTCCTGCACGCGCGCCATGCCGTAGGTGAACTCCCAGTGGCCGGTCATCACGTCCACGCCGAGCGCAAGCTGGGCGGCGACCATGTCCGCCGCCTGTGTCCACAGTGCCGTGGCCGAGCCCTGCCAGGTATCGCCGCCATCCAGCAGCAGCGCACCGGGTCGTGAATCGCGCACCCGCTTGACCAAGGTCGCGAGATGCGCATAACCACCAATTTTGCCGTAGGTGCGCGCCGCTGCCGCGAAATCGAGATTGGTTAACGCATAGGCCTCGCGCGAGCCACGTGTGAGCCGATAAAACTCCAGAAATTTGTCGCCGGTGAGATGCGGCGGTTGGCCGCGCCATTCGCCGAGCCCAAGATTGACGGACGGTTCACGAAACCACACCGGCAGAAGTTGCGCGTGCGCATCGGTGTAGTGCAGCAGGCTCACATTGCCGAACGGCGGTAGCGCATAGAGTTCGCCGCCATCGGCGTCGGCCAGTGCCCGCGGCGCGCGCAGATTCATGCCGGCCACACCTGCGACGGTCAGCAACTGCACGAACTCGCGACGCCTCATTTCACTGATTGACCGGTGAGGCGGGATCAAATAAAAACGCCATGAGATCCTTCAACTGTTGTTCGCGCAGAATCCCGCGCGCGCCAAAGCGCGGCATGTTCGAACACGGCATCTGCGCGTTTGAGTTGTAGAGTTTTTCCCAGGTGTAAGCGAGGACTGCCGGCGAGTTACCGCGCAGCTTGCCGTATTGCCGCAAACTCGGGCCGATAGTGCCGAAGGCGAGCTCGCTGCCAGCGAGCTCATGGCAGGCATAGCAATTGCCACCTGCCGGCTTGGCCGGATCATCGCTGGACTGCAGTCCGGTCCCGGTTTGTGCGATCACTTCGCCGTTTTTGAGGTCACCAAAATAAGCACCGTCACTGGGTGGCTTGACGGTCGCACGATTGAGCGCAGTGATTCGGGCCGCCACCTTGCGCGGCAGCGGCAATGCCGCGTGCTGCGTGCAGAGGCGTTGGGTTTCGTCCTGCGTGAGTCGCGCCATGGTGGCTTGTCGCTTTGCTTCAAACGATGCCCGCATCGCGGCGGCGACATTCGGGCCGCTACCGTCCGCCTGTGCCGAGCGCGCAAGCAAACCAATTACGATCGCCTGAAGAAATAATTTTAGGAGCGGTTTCATAGGCACGTTCACCGTTTGATCGAGGGTGCCGCCATGACGCCACCCTCCGCAGTTTTGGCGAGGAACATCGTCAGCCCGATCGCGACCTCGGAGCCAAACTTCAACTGCGGCAGGCGCTGCTGCCGGAAGCAATCTTGGAGCCGCCATTCCATGGTGCGCAGTTCGCCCTGTGACACCCGGTACGCCGGCCAATGGGTGTAGGCGTTCTGTGCGCCAGCGGGTTCGGTAAGTTTGGGCAGAGTTTGCAGGCGAATGCGCTTGCCGGTCTCGCCATGACAGGTGGCGCATGCGAAATCGTGTGGTCCCGCGCGGTAATAAAACACGCCTTGGCCGAGGGCATAGGCCGCTCGTTCGGCAGGATGCTGCATCGGCAGCCGAATTTCAGCGCCCTTGGCAGCAGTGACTACATAGGCCGTCAGCGCTTCGAGTTCAGATTTTTTCTCGCCATCGCCGAATTTAATTTTCAGCACCTCCTCACGACTCAAGCCCTGCAAAGTGGTCATGCAGGTCACCAGGCGGGTTTCCAGATCCTGCACTTGCTGGGTGTCTTCGAACCACCGCGGCAGCTGCGCATAGGCGCCTGCGATCACACCAGCACCCAAGCCAAGGTCACAGCCACTCATGTCCACGTGGCGCGGACCACGTTTCTCGTGCCACAGGGCCTCACCTCGGATCTGCCACAGCTCTGCCGGATTTTCGTCGCCGAACATCGCGTGATATTCGGCGATCGCGTCTTCGGTGGAGGGCGCGGCCTGGAGTGTTGTCAGACCGAGCCCGCAGAGCGCGCCCAGGGCCCCCGCTAAAGCGCGCGCGCGGCGCGTCATGAGATGGTGGCCTCGTCCGTGCGGGTGCCGGCCAGAGTGTCGGTCCAGGTCACCGTGAGCTTGTCGCCCTTCGCGGCACCCTTAAAGCGGAACGATAGATACGGATTTTTGGCCACCGAAGCCCCCCAGTCGGCGCTCAGCACCGTGCGACCATTGCACTGCGCAGTCACCTTGACGATGTAGTGCGCCGGCACGACCACGCCTTCAGCGTCTTTGCGCTGGCCGGTTTCCATCACGTGCGACATCAGAATTTTGACATCGACCTGGTCGCCCAGCATGACCGCGCGGATGCGCATCGGATCTGACATTACAAGTCTCCTGATTTCGCTCAGCCGCCGCAACCACCCAAGGTGACTTTGACGAGCTTGGTGGTATAGAACACGCCGGCATCGGTGGTCACTACTGCATGGATGAGCGAGCTCTCCGCTACCTTGATCCGCGTCGCCACGAACGGCTCGGTGCCGTCTGGAAGCGCGAATTCGGCCGACAGCACATGCGGATTCTTCTCAACCAAAATCGCGAGTGCGCGCGTGTGCGGCAACTTACTCTCGATTTCGACCGGCACTACCGCCCCGTTTTCGGCGATATCCGGCGCTTTGAAGACGATCTCGGCCGATTCTTTCGGATCACTCAGGCCGAGCGCCTTAAGCGCAGCGGGGATCGCGGTGGCTTCAAAGGCCTGGCGGCTGTCCACTGCGCGCGCCCAACGCGGTAGCAGCCCCGCAACCAGGGCCAAAGCGGACAGTCCCGCGCTGCCCGCGAGGTGGAGAAAAACTCTGCGCGATTGCGTCATCACGTAACTCCTGTAGCGAAATCTGTTAGTTCAGTGCGAAGTGAAGTTCATGGCCGGCCTGCCCCGTCCAGAATCCAGGCTAGCACGCGCGCCAGATCGGCGTTTGAAAGCTGGCTCTGTGGCGGCATCACAGCACTGCCCCACACGCCGCTGCTGCCTTGGCGAACTTTCCCGGCGAGCGTCTGCACAGCTGCCGGATCTGCGGCGTAGCGTAAACCAATCTCAACCAGCGCCGGACCGAGGCGCGCTTTATCGAGTGCATGGCAGGCGAGACACCCCTGCGCTTCTGCAAGCTCCTGTCCTCCAGGGCTCGCGCTATTGGACTTTGCCGGGCTGCTTTTGGCGGTCGCAAACTGTCGAAAGTGCGTACGGACATCGCCGTACATCTGCTGGGTAAAATCCGCCGGCAGTTCGGAGGTGATTGTCGGCCGCTCAGCGAGACAGTTCTGCATACACGCGGTGCTCTTCACATCCGGCACACCAGCCACGGTGGCGAAACCATGCGCGCGCGTAAAGCCGGCATGGTTCGGCATGCTCACCTTGGGCAGTGACTGCTGATCGAGTACCGCATCGGCAGGCACAATGTCGTTTAAATTGAGGACATAGGCCGTGACGGCGTAGACTTCGTTGACGCTCAGCGATTTCGAATTATTGAAGGGCATCGCGCGGTTGATGTAATCCCACAAGGTGGTGGCGTAGTCCAGCTTACTGCCGACCGTGCGCTGCGGGACTTCGCTCGCGAGTGACCCGATCCCTCCCGTGAGTGCGAGGTAATCGGTGCTCTCGCCAAAAGTGCCGTGACAGTTCGCGCATTGCGCGTCGTAGATCGCCTGGCCCTCCGCCACTGATCCACCCCCAACCGGCAGACCCGTGCCGTCTGGTCGCACGTCGATATCCCAGCTCGCGAGGGCCGCCGAGGTCACTGCGTGTCCGAGCGAATGCCAAGGCGGCGTCGCCGCCAGCACGTTCAGCATGGCAACCCACAGCGCACCCGCGGCGACACCTAATTTAAACCTGCACATTGCGCACTTCGCCGCTCGCCAACACCTGCCAGGTCTGGATCGCATTAAGGTGGTAGATCGAGTGCGTGCCGCGCACCGCGCGGAGCTGTTTCAACGCGGGTTGTACATAGCCGGTGTCATCGCTGCAGCGACTCTGCAGCAGTGCCGGCGCGCCATCCCATACCCAGTCACTGCGAAAGCGGGTGAGCGCCTTGCTGATGACGGGCGCCTGCACTTGGGCAGGCCGCCAGTTGCGGCCGCCGTCAGTGGAAATATCCACCCGCTTGATGCGTCCGCGACCAGACCAGGCCAAACCCGTAATCTCGTAGTAACCGTTCTTGTCCAATAGGGTCATCCCGCCCGAGGGCGAGGTAATGACCGATTTCGCTTCCTGGATCCAGGTGAATTGCCGGCTCGTGCCGTCTGGCATGAGATCGCTGTAGTGCAGGGTTTCCTCGCGGGTGTGCCAGGGTTGGTCGCCAACTTCAAGCCGGCGCAGCCACTTCACACTGGAGACGCCTTGCACCCCAGGCACAATGAGCCGCAGCGGATAGCCGTTCTCCGGGCGCAGCATTTCACCGTTCTGGCCGTAGACCAGGAGCACATCATCGAGCGCCATCGCCAGCGGAATCGTGCGCGTCAAGCCAGCGCCGTCCGCGCCTTCGGCGAGCAAATATTTGGCGCGCTTAAGATCCACCCCAACGTCTTCCAGCAAGGTCGATAACCACACGCCGGTGTACTCAGCGCAGGACAACATCCCGTGGGTGAACTGCACGGTAGGCACCGCGACATTGGCCCATTCCATGCCGGAATTCGCGCCACATTCCAGAAAGTGGATGCGCGACACCGCCGGGAAGCGCAGCAGATCGTCCATGCTGTAGATCTTCGGCCGCGCGACCAGGCCATGAATCACTAGGCGATGCTGCGCGGGATCGAGTGCCGGCAGGCCGGCATGGTCGCGTTCGAAGTGCAAGCCATTTGGCGTGATGATCCCAAACAGATTCTGCAAGGGCGTGAAGGCGATGGAAGATTCGTTGGTGCGCGTGAGACCGGGACTTTGCCGTCGCACGACATTCGCTTCGAAGCGCGACGGCATGCCATAGGGATCGCTGGCAACCGGTTTGCCGAGCTGTCTGGACCACGCAGGAACCGCCAATGGGCTGGTTGCCGCAGCCATGCTGCCGGCAGTCACTAAGGTTGTGGCCGCACCGGCCACGCCGCGCAGGAATGCCCGGCGAGGAAGCCCGTTCGCCGCAGTGCCCGCCACTGATGGCGGCGGCTGCATGCGGCCTCGACGCGGCGTTTCGTGCTTCATCACGCGCGGCTCCTAATGTTTGCGTATACCCCCACCCGTATACTGGTCTGACTATAGGCAGTGCTTAGGTGGGCGTCAACGCTGCGCCGCCAAGCGGCGCAGCAGGCTATGGCCAACGGACGCGGACTTCGTCTGCCAGGAAGCCGGTGCAATTTGCGCCATCGAGAAAACGCGGCGCATCGTCGCCGAAGATTTTTTGGATGCGGGGGCTCATCCAATACGCGAGAAAGGCCGTGTGATCGGCGAACCATAGTTCGGCGACCCCGTCGTAGGCCGGCGTGGCTTGCGCATAGGTTTCCGGCAGTTGGTGACATTGCACATAGCGCAGCACGCCGGCGTCGCGCGGAATCTGCGGGCCATGACGGTTCAACCAATAGTCTTGAAACTCTGCGACCGTCAAATCCGCCCGTCGCCGCAGCAGAAATATTGCCTTCAGCCAGTGGGTGTCGCGGGTAAGCTGAGGACTGTCGATAACGATGTGTTCACGGGTGGCAAGAAAGGCCAGTTGCGTCATGTCCAGGAAATTCGGTTCATCGGCCTGCGCAGCGTCAATGTATTCGGGGTTCTGCGGCATGTTCTGTAACGCCGCCAAGGTGTCGAACCACACTTCCGCCACGCCGTCATAGGGCACATTCTCAAAACCCGGCAGCGGATCTGCGCGGCGATGACTTTGCACATAGCGCCGCAGGTTCGTGATCTGCAACGCGAGCGGCCCATGCACTTCGCGCCAGTACCGATGAAATTCCGCGGCCGGCAGGCCGGCCTTCCTGGCGACCAAAGCGATTCCTTTAATCATGTGGTGCTCCTCGCGTTCGCTGTAGGACGCTGCGATGCGCAGCAGATGTTGCAGCGCGATGTTTATCAGCGCACGCCGCCATGGCGCGCGCGCCGAGATTGACGGGTATAGTACGAGACTACTGCCGTACTTAAGACGCAGCAATCTTTTCGACAACGGAACTTCCGCCGTGGGGTACGCTATGACATACGACCTGGTAATCAAGAATGGCACAGTGGTTGATGGCACCGGGGCCGCGCGCTTCCGCGCCGACATCGGGATCAAAGACGGTATCATCACTGAGGTCGGCAAAGTTGCGGGCTCGGCGAAGCGCACGATCGATGCAGCGGATTTAATCGTCGCGCCCGGCTTTGTCGATCCCCACACGCATTACGACGCGCAAATCTGCTGGGACGATGTCACCTCGCCTTCCTGCTGGCACGGCGTGACTTCAGTGGTGATGGGCAATTGCGGCGTCGGCCTCGCGCCCTGCCGACCCGAGGCCCGCGACATCGCCGCCTGGGATTTGGTGAATGTGGAAGCCATCCCGATCGAAGTTCTGCAAAAAGGCGTGACCTGGGATTGGGAAACTTTTCCTGAATACATGGATGCCGCAGCCCGTCGCGGTTCCGGCCTTAATTTAGGCTTTCTCGCCGCGCTCACCCCGTTTCGCCACTACGTGCTCGGCGAAGAATCCATGGAACGCGCGGCCACCCCGGAAGAGACTGTCAAGATCAGTGCGCTGCTGCGCGAAGCGATGGACGCCGGTGCGATGGGTTTCACGACCACCTTTGCCGGACAGCACATTGGTTATAAGGGACGTCCACTCGCCTGCCGGCTCGCAAGTCGTGACGAACATATCGCCTACTCGCATGTGCTGCGCGATGTCGGACGGGGTGCGATCGAAATCGCGTTGACCAATGAAGTGTCGGTAATTGATGCAGTGGAGCGCGAATTGCTCGATCTGCTGCTGACCGAGAGCGGTCGACCCGTGACCTGGCTCGCGCTGCTTAACCGGACTGATAACCCGGAAGCACCGCAAAACACCCTGCGCGCGACGGCGGATCTGTTGAATCGTGGCGCGATCCCGCAAGTGACGTGTCGGCCGTTGAATGTGCAGATCGATCTACGTAAGCCCTTCCTGTTCGCCAACATGGCGTGTTGGAACCCGGTGTTTAATCGCACCCCAGAAGAACAGGCGCAGGTCTACCGAGATCCGAAATTCCGCGCGGCGTTCCGCGAAGCACTGAAAACGCCAATGGTGTTCTCCGGAGACTGGAATCGCGCGGTGGTCCACGAAGTCGAAAATCCGGCGCTCCGCCCGTTGCTCGGCAAGAACGTCGAGGCCATCGCCCGCGAGCGCGGCAAAGATCCCCTGGATACCTTCCTCGACCTCGCACTCGAAGACAATCTCTGCCTGCAGTTCACCTACGAGGCATTCAATTCGGACGAGAGCCGCATTCCGGAGCTCATCACGGATCCGCGCACGATGATCGGGTTGTCCGACGGCGGTGCGCATGTCGATATGCTGTGCGACGCCGGCTATTGCACCTACTTGATCGGCACCTGGGTGCGTGAGCGCGAAGTCATGACCCTGGAACATGCCGTCAAGCGCATCACCTCGGAACCAGCCGCGCTGTTCGGCATCACCCAGCGCGGCCGGATCGCGCCGGGCCTCGCTGCCGACTTGGCAATCTTCGATCTCGCACGCATCGGCTCCAAAAAGCGCGGCGAGATGCGCAATGATCTGCCCGGCGGCGGGCGCCGTTTAATCATGCCGGCCGAGGGGGTTGAGTACACCATCGTCAACGGTTCACCCTTATTCGAACGTGGCAAAGATACCGGTGCACGCGCGGGCCAAGTGCTGCGTTCTGGCCGGGCCTAATAAAGAATAAAGGGGACGGAGGTGGAAAAAGGGGAATAAAGGGGACGGAGGGATTAATTTTTAACCAAGCTCTCCTAACCCATCTTTAACACGGCCAACGTATCGTCGGATTGGTTAAAAATTAATCCCTCCGTCCCCTTTTTAGAGGAATCAACATATGGGCGCGCTTAATCAGATCATCAATAAACCCATCATCTCGGCCGACTCGCATGTGATGGAGCCGCCCGGAACATATATCGATCGCATCGCGCACAAATATCGTGATCGCGCACCGCATGTGGAATCCGATCCGTCGCGCGGGGATATTTATGTCATCGATGGGATGAAGGACACGATTCCGATGGGCTTAATCGCAGCGGCTGGCAAAACGGCTGAGGAGCTTGCCGCTGCATCGCGCACGTCCAAATTCGAGGATCTGCATCGCGGCGGCTGGGATCCGAAAGCCCGGATCGGCGATCAGGATCTCGACGGCGTGGCCGCCGAGGTCATTTACCCGAGTGTCGGCATGGTGTTATGCAATCACCCCGATCCGGATTACAAGAAAGCCTGCTTCGACGCCTATAACCTGTGGATCACGGAATACTGCGATACGCAGCGCGAGCGCCTGCTCGGGGTGGGCCAGACTGCGATGCGCACTCCCGCCGAAGGCATTGCCGACCTGCTGGAAATCAAACGCCTCGGCTTGCGTGGCGTGATGATGCCGGGGTTTCCGGTACTCGAGGATTACGACCAGCCGATATACGACGAATTCTGGGCCGCCGCGAGCGAACTCGGCCTCCCGCTCAGTTTCCATATCCTGACCAGCAAGGACGGCAATGTCACCGGCAAGAACGCACTCGGTGGGACGCGTGGACCGAAACTGAACGGCTTCATGACCATCATCCGCGGCTGCCAGGACATCATGGGGACGCTGATCTTCGGCGGCGTGTTCGAGCGTCATCCGAAATTGAAAATCGTGTGCGTGGAAGCCGATGCCGGTTGGGTCCCGCATTACATGTACCGCATGGACCATGCCTATGATCGGCATCGCTACTGGCTGACGGCGGGCAAGCTATCGAAAATGCCGAGCGAGTACTTCCGCGAAAATATCTATGTCACTTTCCAGGACGACTGGGTCGCCTTCAAAACGATGGATTTGTGCAACCCGCGGCGTCTGATGTGGGCCAACGATTTCCCGCACAGCGATTCGACCTGGCCGAATTCACAGGCCATTCTCGCGCAACACACGGCGGCGCTCTCGACGCAAAGCAAGCAGTGGCTGTTACACGATAATGTGGCCAAGCTGTATGGGATTCGGGATTTCGCCGTCGCGGCGTGAGGACGGTGTAGGAGCAGCTTCAATCGCGATCAGTGCTCGCGGCCGAAGCCGCTCCTACGGCCATCGAAGGAAATTTATAGGGCGGATAAGCGTCTATCCATTAGACCTTCTCCCTAAGTCTCCGCCATCACTTCCAACCCGCGTTCTGCCATCGCCACCGCGCGAAACATCGCGCGCCCCTTGTTAATAGTTTCTTCCCATTCAAGCAGCGGGACTGAATCGGCGACGACGCCGCAGCCGGCCTGGATGTACAGGCGGCCGTCTTTTATGACCGCCGTACGGATCGCGATGGCCGTGTCCATGTTGCCGTTCCATGAGAGATAGCCCACCGCCCCGCCGTAGACGCCGCGTTTGACTGGCTCCAGCTCATCGATGATTTCCATCGCACGAATCTTGGGCGCACCAGACAAAGTGCCAACGGGCAAAGTCGCGCGCAACACGTCGATCGCGTCGCGACCCTCGACCAGGGTGCCTTCCACATTTGAGGAGATATGCATCACGTGTGAATAGCGCTCGATCACGAGCTGTTCGGTCACTCGCACGGTGCCCGGGATGGCCACCCGACCAACGTCGTTGCGGCTGAGATCGATCAGCATCACGTGTTCGGCGATTTCTTTCGGATCCGCGAGCAACTCTGCTTCGAGTGCGCGATCCTCTTCATCGTTCGCGCCGCGCCGCCGGGTGCCGGCCAGCGGTCGGGTGGTCACAGTCGAACCTTCCAGGCGCACGAGAATTTCCGGCGACGAGCCGACAATCTGAAAATTATCCAGATCGATGAAATACAGGTACGGGGAGGGATTGAGATGACGGAGTGCACGGTAAACATTGATCGGCGCCGCCTGCAGCGGCACCGACATGCGCTGCGAAGGGACGACCTGGAAGGCATCTCCTTCGATGATGTAGGCTTTGATCTGTTCGACCGCGCGCATGAAATCCTGCTGCCCGAATTCAGACACGAAATCGGTTTCGACCACCGCGGTACGCGGCGGATTCGCGGGCACTGTCAATGGTTGACGCAGGCGAGTGGCCAGCGCTTCAAGGCGCTTTTCAGCATGCGCAAGCGCCGCCGGGTCACGCGGATCAATCTCGCACACAATCTGCATGTCGCCATGCAGATTGTCGAACACCACGTATTCGTCCGCCACCATCAGCAGGATGTCTGGGGTGCCGAGTCGATCCGGTGGCACACTCGCTGCCAGTCGCGGTTCCACATAGCGCACGGTGTCGTAACTGAAATAGCCGACGAGGCCACCGTTGAAGCGCGAGACGGCGAGCTTCGGCGTGCGGGTGCGCGCGAGAAACTCGCGCACGAACTCGAAGGGATCGCGACCTCGGTGTTGTTCGGTCACTGCGCCTGCTTCAATGACTTCGAGATCGGCGCCGTTCGCGCGCAGCACGGTGCGCGCGGGCAGGCCGATGATCGAATAACGTCCCCATTTCTCCCCACCTTCGACTGACTCAAGCAGATAGCTGTAAGGTCCGGCGGCGAGTTTCAGATAAACACTCAGTGGGGTATCCAGATCGGCAAGCACCCGGCGCACGATTGGCACACGGGTGTAGCCCTGGGCAGCGAAAGTTTCGAGTTCGGACGGCGTCATGACGGAAATTCGAAATGGGGCGGGCAGGGTAATGGAGGCGGCTCAGTGTCGCAACCAGGGTCGTTCTCGAATGACGGGGGTAAAAGCCAGTGCCGACCCAAACCTCGTCATTCCAGGCGAAGCGGCGTAAGCCACGCAGACCTGGAATCCAGGGGCACCTGAGGCGCGTCGTGTGGATTCCAGGTAGCCCCCAGCTTTCGCTGGGGCTTCGGCTATGAACGCGTCTTCTGAAATGACGGGCGCTTATAGGTCAGTTCGCCCGCCGCGCCAACGGTCCACGCGCGATGCGGCCTGGCAGCGCACCGGTTGGTCGATCGCCTTCCAGCATCACCTGACCGTTCACCACGGTGTACCGGATCCCCGTCGATTTCTGGATCAAACGTTTCGCGCCCGCAGGCAAATCGTGCACCACGCTCGGCATCAACGGCGCAACGGTGGCCGGATCGAGCACCAGCAAATCGGCGTTCATCCCTTCGCGAATCAAGCCGCGGTCATGCAGGCCCCAGGCGGTGGCCGTGTCGTAGGTAATAAGGCGAATGGCTTCTTCAAACGTGAACGCCTGCTTCTCG